>FZLS01000118.1 GCA_900197625.1 Rhodobacteraceae bacterium Water-Bin34
GCAGAAAGCATGATGCGTGTATGGCCTAGCCGCTTTCCAGATTTAGCATCATGTGAACCATATGCACGTAACCCAAAAGCATTGGCTGATAAAGTATATTCTAATAGAATGGGTAATGGTAAAGGTGAAGGAAGCCTATACATTGGTAGAGGCTTTCTTCAACTTACGGGCAAGTCAAACTATAGATCATTTGCTAGTGATATGGAATTACCAGAGATTATGACAGACCCTGACCTGGTATCATCTAATTATGCATTTGATACAGCATTATGGTTTTTTAACAAAAACAAGTTATTCGATATTGCAGATAAAGGTGTGAATGAAGAAATAATTAAAAAAATAACTAAAAGGGTCAATGGTGGTTATCATGGATTAGATGATCGCCTTGAGCAAACAAACAAGATTTATGAATGGCTCAACGCATAATAATAATGTTGGTAGAGCTGGTGAATTTCTAGCTCTATCAAGATTATCTTTTGCTGGCATTTCATGCATCTTGGTTCAACACGAAATTGATGATGCATACTTGAAAACGCCAAGCGGTAAATTGCTGACCCTACAAGTTAAAACAGCCAGCAGAAAATCAGGCAATCTCACACAATATAGATGGAATACGCAGCCTGTCAGGGATAAGAAGTCTGATGTGTATGCTTTGGTGGCATATGATATAAAGAAAATATATTGGGCTAGAGGTGATGATCCAGTAATTAAAAAAACATCAACTCGCTTATATCCAGAAGCATTTGACAATGAAGAACAATTATTAAAGCAAGTTATAAATAGCTTTATAGATTAAATAAACTGCTTGAATGTAACTCGCATAAACAATATTAAAACGTGTGGGCAATGTCGGGCAGATCGTTGCTCACACGAAATCAATGCATTGTACCACCATCAAGTATACTTTGATCATGTAGTTCAATAATTAATTCTGCCAATGCCTGCATAACTGTCCTTTGATCTGTAATTAACAATCTATCAGAAATATAATCGCACAATAAGTCTAATTCCTCATCAGCCTCTAACGTATTTTCACACGTTAAATCTAATGTAAGTCTTATGTTAAATTCTGACACAGCCTTGCCTTATAAAAGTGGGCTGTGCCGAAGAGGGAGGGAGAAAGACACAGCCCTAGTAAAGCGGATTACACTGAGCAATCAAGTGTAGGAGGAGGAGAAAACCCGCTTAATTAAGCATAACCTAAATGTACTACTCTTTGCAAGATTCAATCATCTCCGCAGCCAATGCAGCATAACCAGCTGCATCTGTGCTAGAATCAATATGGCCTCCATTACGCAATCTTGCCATTTTAAGTAAAACCATCATATTACAAACATCAGATGCATCAACTTTATGCCCCATGTAACTTGTCCACATTTCTGCTATTGTATTAAAGTTTTGCTTTGGCGTACCATAATCTTTTTCCCTGTCACCATTAATTAAATTTAAAGCCTGCATTAAAACATCTGATCTAATGTTATTATATTCCTTCATCATTCAATCCCTTGTTTGGCTTTTCCACTATTGTCGGTAAACCACATAAACCCGTCATTCATTGCTATATGACCTGATCCCATAAGTGAAGTAAGAGCCTGCTTATAGCTTGTTTTAGGATTACTTGCACTGCTACATTTTCCTATAAAGTGATCCTTAACAGTTTCCTCCGATATAATGTGGAATACTCTTGGTTCAGGCCACCCAACGCCAGCGGGGTTTGGATTACCTAAACCTTCTGATCTAAGCTGCTTGAAGACACTGCGTAACAATGTTTGATTTTTACCTTTAATCTGCGGGCGACTTGCTTCTGCAATTTCATCTGGCGATGCTTTTTCTATTACACATGTTGTAACAGCATCCCCATCATCATCGTGTCCTAACTCAATTACTTTTAATTTAAAATTAAATACCGCGCCAGTTTCCATATCTCTTTGTTTGGTGGCCTTTGCAGAACGTAATCCAGTTTCTTCATTATAATCTAATTCAATTTCTGTGTCAGTCGCAGCTCGCAGGGAACTATGTCCCCTTGCGCCTGCTGCCTTATCCTTACCAGAGTGATGCACAGTAGCAACATGCGCTCCAGTAAGCTCACGTAACTTGTCACAGTTTCCAATAAACTTTGTCATATCTTCTGGGCTATTTTCATTAGCACCTGACATAGCTCTTGATAATGTATCAATCACAATCATTTTAACAGGGCCATGTATACGTGTAACTTCACGACATATCTTGCCAAGCACATTCATATCAACATCTGCATCAAGCATATTTACTGGTGATGGCCTTACAGCTAATTTAACGTCCTTGTGAAAGGAATAATGCTGTCTCATAGCCACAACTCTATTATGGAATGCCATACCCCCTTCTGTGGCTAAATATAAAACACTGCCGCCAGAAACTTTATTATTATTCCACGCTTCATTGGCAGAGATATGCCATGCTATATCCAAAACAAAGAAAGATTTACCCACGTTTGATGGGCCATATATTACTGACATCTGGCCTTCACCAAACCAGCCCTTCATAAGATAATTTCTGGATAGCTGTGGTTTAGCATCATATGGAAAGAATACCTGGTTTATTACGCTTTCTATCTTTAATGCTTGTGCTGTAGCTTCTGGCCCACGCTCAAGCCACATATCAGAATAATCCCATCCTTCTATATCTGGTATAATATATTCTATTGCGTGATCTTCTTGCGCTCTTTCACATGCTTTTCTGCCGGCTTCATCATTATCACCTGCCACAACAAACGTGCAATCAGGTTTAGCCTGCAAAAGATTATCAACGACTGCTGGAATATTACCTGCGTTTAATGCAAATACACATGGCTTGCCTGTCGCTTCAAAAACTGTGGCGGCTGTTGCCCAACCTTCTGCAACATATGCAAAATCAACTATTTGACCACCAATAACACTAAAGTTTCCTGTTACTGGCATTTGATATGAAAACTTTTTACGCCCTTCGGGTGTAATAAGTTGATGGCCTACACGTTTACCTTTCGGATCAATGATAGGTATGCATAAGTTATCACCATCAATGATTGCATTATTTAAATTTAATTTCTTTTTATCAAGGTAAGGGTGTGTAATGCTCGTATCTCTTTCAGGCCATTGAATGTTATCAATTCGTTCTACTTGTATATCACTTACATGATTTTCTGTAGGCCAAAGAGACATATCCCTCATTCTATCTTTTATCTCCTTGAAATCATTACATTTTCTACAGTGAACTAATACTTCACCATTATGTTGTTTAATCCAAAACCTATCTTTGCCAGCACAATTAGGGCAAGCACCATGATATTCACCTTTAGAAGTTCTCTTTAACTCCAATCCCTGTATTATCTTTTCGCCATATTCTGACCAATTTGCTGTTGGGAACTTGCTTTCTGTTTTATTATTATGTACCATCTATTTATTCCTTTTGTTTTGGGGTATTTCATGCCTCTCGCTTAACCTTGTGCAAATTTTAAGAGAGAGGCAATTTTTTATCTAAAACGGAATATCATCATCAATATCTACATTAGACGGTGCTTGTGAAGCTACACTTGCTGCGAATGGATCATATTCTTGACCATTAACTGGTTGTGCTGGCTGTGTATTGCTAAACACTGCATCTGAGTTAGGCGATACGAAACCATCTACTTTATCAAATGGATCATCTCCACCTTCTAATTCAGCAAGCTCCAATACTTGTACTGCCCGCAAACGTAATGAAACTCCATTCAAACTACCAGTGTTATATGGCACTATCATAACTGCAACATTAACTTTAGAATTAGTTGTCAGCATAAAATCATCTGGCAATCTATTACGTGCTGCATCTACTTGTTTTGGTGGCTGTGTAACATCCCCACCATATGATCCTTTAAGCTTACATTTACCAACAATATCATTATCTGCGTTGCGCTTATATGGTAAATTATTTGGCTTATCAGGCCACTTACGTTTTGTATCCATTGCCGCCGCATTTGCATACGCCTGCGAGCAAACTTGATGTAACTCCTTTGCTTGTGCTTCATCTAATTTAAATGACATCTCAAAAGCAGCTCCCTCATCAAGTGCATGGCACTTAACGCTCTTGTTCTCTTGTGTGTCAAATTTATATGTACCATTTAGTCTAGGGTACAGTGCGGTTACACCGCTTATCATATGTTGCATTATTTTGTCTCCTTTAAGTTATTAAACCAATCCATCAAATCCTCTTCACGCCAACCAACTGCAGCGCTTTGACCTTCTTTAAAATTTAATTTAATTGGCTTTGGAAAATGCCCTTCCTTTACCCAAGTGTGAAGTGTAGACCTTCCCACACCAACCCATTTTTGTACCTCTTTTCGACGTAGTATTTGCGGTAACATTATGTTTACCTTTCCTTAAAAATACGTGACACCCTCACGCTGGGATAAATTATATCTCGCCATCCAACCAAGGTGGTAGAGATATTGTATCTAAGTCAGGCCAGCCAGTGCTAAAATCACCAGTTTCTTTTGCCCGTTTTATCTTGTGTAATGTTTGCATCATTCCTTGGCGTGCATACCTGTCATATTTATCTGACAATTCGTAACACGCTGTTGCATGTGGTTTTTCTTTTTCAATTGCAATAAATATAAAATTAGAAATCTTAATACCTTCAATCTCTAAACAGTATTTGTAAAAGCTTTGTTGCATAGAATAATTAAAATTCCTCAAAGCCTTAGAAAACCCATTCAAGCTTGCATCTTGGCAAGTCTTAATATCAAGAATAAAGCCAGCAGATGCTAAAAACCCATCTGGCCTGGTTTTAAGTCCTAATCCAGTTTCAGGACACGTTACAAAGAATGATGCTTCTGCTATCAACTCTTTGTTGTTCAATAATTTAGCTGCCATGGGGTGGGTTAAACACTCTTCAGCCATGTCACATGCTAAATCATAGTCAGCCTCGGTCAGGAGTAGCTTATTTTGCTTCTCAGCGTCTTCTTTGGCTTCACTCCACGCCTTACCGCGCCTTGTCTCTGGCCCACGTACAATTAATTCTTTCTCTGGCTCAAGTAGCATGGCATGTACTGCCGTACCTAAATCAAAAGCAGGGTTTTCTTTGCGTACTTTACCCTTCCAGTGACGTAATGTTGTACTAGCTACTGCCTTCAAATCACTTGATGATATATTCTCATGTGCATGATATTCTTCATTGCTCATTTTATTACTTAAAATCATAGTCATAGACTACCCTCCTATTTTAGTTGTTCTGCTCCATATAATGCGATCAAAGCGGCTTCTGCACGTCCATCATCTTTGACCCTACTAAATAAATTTGCATACTGTGGAAAACGCTCAACAGCTTTACTTCTGCTTACACCCTTATCCCTATTTAAACCAAAGTATTTCTTCCATTTTGCAGGCGTTACATAATGCATAGGATGCTTGTTGGCTGCAATACATGCTTGAAGCATTCCATAGCCCTCACCAAACCTAAATACACTTGATACACCCTGTCCAGGCATTGCACTTACACGTTCCACAACTGCAAACCTATTTTTTGTTTCAGGCTCAAGCAAGTGTAGCAATGTATGACAGTCTATAATATTCTTGCCAGCATGATTTAACATTATTGGCATATCGTGGATTTCGAGTTTATTGGCTTCAGGCCAATAAATCGCAATCGCACCACTATATCCTGGATCAATACCAAATATTGAAAGCATATTAATCTTCCTTTGGTGGGCTTACTTCGACACCTTGCTTTGTCACTTGCATAAGTGCCGCCATACGAACATACGCTGTAAATGATAGGCCACTCTTATGTGCTGCCTCACTTATTGCTTGGTCTTGGCTTTCGCTAAAACTAATTAATCTTTTCTTATCCATTTTGTTCTCCATTCTATTTTATATCCAGTTATATATATAAATCATATTAGTGCAATATACTATTCGTCATTTTTTTTAAAATAAACGTGTCTGTATGTTTTCTTACCATCTAGTGAACCAATAAATGCAGGTTGTTTTTCGTTATTTCTAAGGATTAAACCTTGGTTAAAAAGCACATTTAATTGTGGTGCAACATATGAGACGCTTAACCCTGTATTTCTAGCAATCATGGATGTTGTATATCTGCCACCACGATTGATTGACTTTAAAATACGCTGTTGTTTTGCAACTGTATGTTTTGCGGGAAAGCTTTGCGAGTTTAACGCAATGTTTTTATTTGCACATGATGTTGATAAACTTTGTATCTTTCTGCCTCTATGTAATGGCGTTCTTAAACCTAACTTTATTTGCTGTTTTTCAAATTCTTGCAGCTTAAAAGAATATATTATTTCATAATGATGTTGTTTATCATTTTGTTTTAATCTTTCTTTAAGTTCTTGGATTGTCTTCGGTGGCTTCTCAATTTCAATTCCATCAATTCCATCAGATGTTGCTGCTCTTGTAAAAACCATTTGTAATATTTCCTGTCCCTGGTTGGGTCTGGGTTCTTCATGTCCTCTATCATCATTGAGTTCATTTTCATCAGTCTCAATGTCATTTTGTGGGCTTCTGAAATGTGCATATTTATCCTCATGTTTTATAAATGTTATATTATATAAAGCTTTGGCTCGTGCTACATAGCTTTGGTTCATATCTAACAGTCTTGAAGTTTCAGCTTGTGTTAAGCCTTGTTCAGCTGCCATTTTAATTTGCCTTACAGTTCTGGGATCAATCGACATTGATAAACCTCACAAAATGCCCGCGATCATTTAACATTGGTAATTCTTCGCGTTGGTTTTTCTGTAAATCTTTAATGTGCTTTTTAAAAACTTCATTTAAAATATCATTGGTGTTAAAATCAATCTTTTTACCACCAACATTAATTTCTATATCTTTAATCATAATTTTAACCCTTCTGGACGTAATTTTGGTTTAATCGTTATTGATGAAACTTTATCTGTTTGCAGGCATTGCCCCATTGCATCAGGAAAATGTGGATAATATTCGTAATATATTGCTGGCAATGCATCCCCACATTCTTTTGCGC
>FZLS01000021.1 GCA_900197625.1 Rhodobacteraceae bacterium Water-Bin34
GAATATTTTGGCATAACTGGAAAAGGTGCTCAAAGATGGATTGACTTAGGCTTTATAAGACTCCAGCCAAGCGAATTTATGAAAATTTCTTTAGTGATGATTATAGCATTATATTATGATTGGCTTAGTGTTGATAAAGTTTCAAAGTTACGATGGTTGTTACCACCCATATTATTAACAGCTCTTCCAATGATTTTAGTTCTGAACCAACCTGATTTAGGAACAGCTATTTTATTAGCAAGTGGCGCAGCTGTTGTAATGTTATTAGCAGGAGTAAGTTTATGGTATTTTATGGCTGGAATAAGCTCAATTTTTGGATTGATTTATGCCGTCATTTTATCTCGAGGCACAGATTTCCAAATATTAAAAAATTATCAATATCAAAGAATTGAAACTTTTCTTGATCCAAGTTCAGATCCTCTTGGTACAGGCTACCATATAACACAGTCGAAAATTGCATTAGGCTCAGGTGGCTATTCTGGACGCGGTTTTATGCAAGGGACACAAAGTCAGTTAAATTTTCTTCCAGAAAAGCATACTGACTTTATCTTTACAACTTTTGCTGAAGAATTTGGGTTTTTAGGAGGTATAATATTATTATTATTATATCTTCTGATTATTTTTTTCTGCTATTTAACAGCAATGCAAAACCATAATCGGTTTTCTGCACTCTTAACTTTAGGTATTGCGGCAACATTTTTTTTCTATTTTAGTGTAAATATGCTTATGGTTATGGGTTTAGCGCCTGTTGTTGGTGTCCCTTTACCACTTGTCAGTTACGGTGGTTCAGCAATGCTTGTATTGCTTGGCGCTTTTGGCTTAGTTCAAAGTGCACATATACATAGGGCGAGATGATGGTTAATATTTTTTATGCTGGAAATAATGATGAATGGGATGAATATAAAGTTCACATAAAGAATGCACTTGATGATTTGGATATCAAATATTCAATGACTAGGAACCCGAAAAACCCTTTGGAAATTGATTATATTGTTTATGCACCAAATGGACCATTGAAAGACTTCAAGCCATTTAAAAATGTTAAACTAGTGCAAAACTTATGGGCTGGTGTTGAAGTTCCAATATCAAACAAATCATTAACTCAACCATTAGCAAGAATGGTTGAACCAGGATTAACTATAGGCATGGCAGATTATGTAATGGGTCATGTCTTAAGATATCACTTAGGTACAGATAACTTCTATAAAGCAAAGCCAGGAGAATGGCTTGGTGAAAATATTCCCCCCTTATCAAAGAATAGGGCTATTGGAATATTGGGTCTTGGAGAACTTGGCATGCATTGTGCAAATAAATTGTCTGAATTTGGATTTAAAGTTTCTGGTTGGAGTAGAACTGAAAAAAAACACCCACAAATACAATGTTTAACTGGTAATATTGGTTTTGAAAAAATCTTAAATAGCTCTGAAATAATCATTTTATTGCTTCCAAACACTGAAGAGACCAAAAGAATTATAAACCAAAAAAATATAAATAAAATGTTGGATGGCGTTTCAATTATCAATCCTGGACGCGGCACATTAATTGATGATGAAGCTTTGATTGAAGCGCTAAATTCTGGCAAAATTAATGGTGCTACGTTAGATACATTTGACACAGAACCTTTGCCCAAGAGCCATCCATATTGGTTTCACCCAAATGTATTAGTCACTCCACATATCGCCTCCGCCACTAGAGTTGATAGCGCATGTGAAATAATTGCAGATAATATTAAACGAGGTGAAAATCAGAAACCGTTTAGGTATCTTGTAGATCGATTATCTGGATATTAAATTAATATCGGTGGTTTGTCAGGATCCGTTCCAGGTGCTGACTGTTGTTTTTTATTAATTGGTTTTGGTAAGTCAAACCTAAGTCCAATTTTTGCTAATTTTGCACAAACTTGATTTTCTGCATTTAAAAACATTACATCTAAAATACCAGCTTCAACACCAGAAAATATTAATGTTTCAGAGATTGCATTGGCTATTGAAACTTCTGCATCAATGTTTGCATTTATGAAAACAATCACTGAAGAATGAATATCATTATCGTAAATTACTTCGGCTAAATAAGCTATATCAGCATATCCAACCATGGTGGCTAGCTTAGTGTCTAAAGCTGAAACAACAGCTTCAGGAAGAGTACGTGGTGGCAACACTTCTTTGATTTTAGCTTCTGATAAAGTTGGTCCTTTAGAAATGGTTTTTGCCATCCATGAAATAACATTAGGTGGCAAAATAATTGATGATACTGCAACTGAAAGATTTAACCCAAGACTTATATTTTTTCCCTCTATCAACGATATAATAGTTCTACCTGACAGAGCGACAAATGGAACAATACTATTTGAAAAATCTGCCAATCTATCTTCTTTATCAAAAACTAACGCTACTTGTTCATTTTCAACCTCAAATAAATCTGGTTTTATTGACTGCCCATCAGACTCTGCTTCTAAAAGCATAAAAAGTTCGCAATCAATTAATCTTTCATAAAATCTGAGCCGTGCATTATCATTGGATTCATTAGCTTCCATCTCCGAAAAAGCAATATCAATTGGGGTCATAAATTAATCCTATCTTAAGAAAAATAAATTGCTTTTAGCTAAAAAATATTACAAATAAAGAAAGTCCAAGTAATGCAGCAATGGATATAACCATAGCTCCCGCAGGCCAACTTGCTGCACGAGAACTATCAGGCCCATGACTATGGTTTAATTTACTTACTAAATCACTAAATATAGATTTTGATAATTTATTTATTGATACAAAACATGAAGAAACAATAAATGCAAAATAAACAAAAATTGAGGGAATTAATTTTCGATAAATTACGTCTGAGTCAAGATTTACCGCTCGAATTTCTGGAGGATGCAGTCCACGTCTATAAATTATTGCGAACGCAAGTAGGGCAAATAATAACAATTGTAGCTGCCCTGCTATATGTTCCATAGTATATGGTTGATAATTAACCTCATAGGGTAATATCGAGTATAGAAAATTGGGAAAAACTCCAATAAATATACATAAAAATGCCGTTAACCCCATTGCTAAAAGCATATGAAAAGGTGCTTCTTTTGGGCGCTTACCACTATCATGCGCAAAAAAGGTGAAAAATGGTATTTTAATCCCAGAGTGGGATAAAACACCAGCTGATGCAAATACTAATGCTAACCAAATATAAGTATAATGTTCTTTTGCTACAGCCGATAAAGTAAGTGATTTTGTAATAAAGCCCGAAAATAATGGAAAAGCTGAGATAGATGCAGCACCTATTAAACAAAAGATAGCCGTTTTAGGCATAGTTTTATAAAGTCCTCCCAATTCCGAAGCTTTTGAAGTACCAGTGCGAAACATGACTGCGCCAACTGACATAAACAGCAAAGCTTTATAAAGGATATGTGCAAATGCATGACTTGCTGTACCATTTAATGCAAGCTCTGTCCCTATACCAACTCCAACAACCATAAAACCCAGTTGATTATTCAATGAGTACGCTAGTACTCTTCGTAAATCATTTTCTATCTCAGCAAAAAAGATTGGGAATAGTGCCATTATAGTTCCAATATAAATTAGAATTTCTGTTCCCGCAAAACCACGTGCTAAAGCATATACAGCTAGTTTTGTTGTAAATGCAGACAATATTACTGTTCCAGTAATAGTTGCTGCTGGGTAACTATCTTGCAACCAGTTATGTAACAAAGGAAACGCACATTTCATGCCAAAAGAAAGAAATATCAACCAAGTTGCGATAGAATTAAGTTCCATCTTATCAAACTCAATTGAACCTGTATCATGATAATAAAATGCCACCCCTGCTATAAGAATAACTCCTGAAGCAATCTGAATAATTAAGTAACGCATTCCGGTCCAATAAGAACCTTCAGTTCTGCGTGCCCATATTAAGAAAACAGAGGCTATTGCAGTAGCCTCCCAATAAAAGAATAATGCGATCATATCTCCAGAAAGAGCAGCACCTATTGCAGACCCAGCATATGCAAGTGCAGACACTTGTTGAACTGTATCACGAAGGTGCCAAGCAAATAAATTTCCTAAAAATGCTGCAAGGCAGAAAATTAGAACAAATATACGAGACAAGCTATCAAGCCTCATTAACTCTAAATCAAAGCCAAAGAATGGGATTGTATAAAACTCTCCCATACCCAATGTCCAAACTTGAATAGCTGCAATTACAGGTGCACCTAACAAAGCAATATTACGTATATTGCCTTGGGGCAAAAGCATCACGATGAATGCAGCACCAAAAAATAAGAAAGCAGTTGGAATTTGATGTAAAAAATCAAGCATCATGATCAATCCTTTGAATTTGATCATCAGGGTAAGATTCAGAATCGATAGATTTTTCAAGATAAAAATTTTCTCGGACCTTAACAATTTTTCGCAATAATGTTGCAATAAATATAAGTACTGAAAAAACTATAAACCCATAAAAGGCATAGAACCCCTTATAGCTTTCTATCTCAAAATATGCATGTTTTTCATAAGTCCATTCCAGGCCAAATGATGCGGTACATAGTAAAATTAATATATAAAATATTTTTTGATTGCTTCCTGGTTTATCAACCCAAGAAATCAATTTACCAAGCTTAGGATAATCTGCTGAGCTGTCTTTTATCTTTTTCATTATTGAATCAGCCTCCTATTTTTGAATTATTGGGGTTAAAAAATCTTGTAAAATACCTGCATAGAAAAACAGAATAATACAACCAACAGCTGTGATTGCTGGTGGCAACCAACATAAAACTGGTGCCTCATTGTATTTTTTCAAAGCAATGTCTGAATTTGAACCAAAAAAAGCTTTTCCTACAATCGGCATCAAATAAGCAACATTTAATAATGAAGATAACATCAGAACAGCAATCATAATGTAATGTTCAGTATTGATTGCGCCCATAATCAATAAAAATTTTGGCCAAGATCCACCCAATGGGGGTAAGCCAATAATAGATAATGCAGCAACGAAAAATGCCAAAAACGTAATTGGCATTGCGCGCCCTAGTCCAGACATTTCAGATATTTCAGTTTTATGATATTTTACATAAATAGATCCTGCACACATAAATAGGGTTATCTTACCCATTGCATGCATAGCAATATGCATACCACCACCTAATGCGCCCATTGAGCTAGCCAACGCCATTCCTAAAGTGATATATGATAGTTGAGATATTGTAGAATACGCTAACCTTTTTTTCAGGTTATCTTGGTACATAGCTACTATTGATGCAGCAATAATTGAATACGCCGCTAACCACATGAGCCATTCAGATGCACCAGTATTAGAAAGAAAATCGATACCAAATATATAGATACCTATTTTCAACATTGTAAACACACCAGCTTTTACTACTGCCACGGCATGTAAAAGAGCTGATACAGGTGTAGGAGCAACCATAGCTGCTGGCAACCATTTGTGGAAAGGCATCAATGCAGCTTTTCCAATTCCAAAAGCATAGAGCGCCAGAAGAATAGGCACTGCCCAATCTGATACTTTATTTTCAAGAATTCCACCTTGTGTAAAATCTAAGGTACCAGTCAAAACATAAGTCCAAATAATCGCAGTTAATTGCAATGCAATCGATGTACCAATTAAAATTGATAAATAAACACGAGCACCTCGTATAGACTCTTTAGTTCCCTTGTGAGCTACAAGAGGATAAGTCGAAACAGTTAAAATTTCATAAAATAGAAATAATGTGAACATATTGGACGCAAAAGCAATTCCAATGACCGATGAAATTGCTATGCAAAAACAAGCAAAGAAGCGGGCATGATGCTTTTCGTTATTACCTCGCATATAGCCAACACCATAAATATGTGTCAGGATCCATAATCCAGATGCTATAATTGCAAATAACAACCCTAATGGTTCAACATTAAAAGCAATATCAATTCCGGGAAATACATTTAACAGACTTGTTGGCTCAGTCACATTATTTCCCACATGAGAAAGTATCAAAATCACGCAAGAAAATGTCAATATTGCGCACAATAGTGTAAAAGTATCTCGTAAGTTATTCGAATTAGAGAAAGCCATATTTCCAGCCATGGCTAGCAAAGGAAATAACATAGCACAGTAAATAAGAGTAATTGTATCAATAGAATAAAATTCCATTATTTCACACCTAAATCTAAAATTGAGCCAGACATACCCATAGATCCATCAAGCAAATTTAGAGCAGCTTGATTAGCAACATCATACAAAAGATCCGTAGAAATCCCAAACCAAATACAAGATCCAGCTAATATCCACATTGGTATCAACATCATTATTGGGGCTTCAGATGATGGTATAGATTTGTCTGCTTCACGTAGAAATAATACTTCAAAAATTCGCCACACATAAATAACCGCTAGAAGTGAGGATAAAACTATACTTAAAGCAACAATTAAAAATAAACTGTTATCAGAACTTCGTTCAAATGCGGCTTGGACTAATAACCATTTTGATAAAAAGCCTGCAGTACCAGGCACGCCTATTAATGATAATCCACCAATTACAATAGCTCCAGAAGTGATTGGCATTTTACGTCCCATTCCAGATATTTGAGTATAAAAAGATCCCCCTGTTTTTAGGACTAGAACACCAGCACCCATAAATAGTAATGCTTTTGCAAAACCATGATTAAACATATGTAGCAAAGAAGCAGTCAAACCTGCTTCACTAAGAATGGCTATTCCCAGTAACATATAGCCCACTTGAGCAATTGAAGAGTATGCTAACATCTTTTTCAAATTTATTTGGAAAACAGCCACGAATGAAGCCGAGAACATCGCTATAATTGCAAGAGGAAGAAAAATAATTTCAAGTGTATTTTTTGCAAATGAAAAATCTGGATGATAAATAGAAAATATAAATCGCATAACGACATATAATGCTGCTTTTGTTGCAGTTGCAGATAAAAATACTGTTACAGCAGAAGGTGCAAATGTATATGCTTTTGGCAACCATAAATGTAATGGGAACATAGCAACTTTAAGTCCCATCCCAACGATTATAAAAGCAAAACCTGATCTTATAGTTCGATTAGCACCTTGATCTGCTATTCTATCTGCCAAATCTGCCATATTTAACGTTCCAGTTGCCATGTAGAGCATACCAAGCCCGATGACAAAAAACGTTGCACCTATTGTTCCCATTATTAAATAATCAAAGGCTGCGGTAAGGGCACGGCGGTCTTTTGATGCTCCCTGTGCTATAAGTACATAAGTGGATAATGATGAAATTTCTAAGAATACAAAAACGTTAAATACATCACCTGTTGCAACCATTCCTAATAAACCTGTAAAACATAGCATCCAACATGCATAAAACAGGCTATGATCCCGGGACCGTATTTCATCATTTATTGAGGTGTATGCAAATGGTAAAACAACTGAACTGATTGTACTAATGAGCATTAAAACAAATGCGTTTGTTGCATCAATTCTATATTCAATACCTAATGGTGGTGCCCAGCCACCAAGAGTGTATGAAATATACCCCCCCTCTCGAACGCTTATTATAAGCAGTACTGATATAATCAATGAAATGACTGATGAAATAAAAGCTAAAGGCCAAGCTAAACTACGGTTTCCAAATAAAACTATTATTGGTGCAGTACAAAAAGGGACAAGAACTTGAAGTAATGGCAAATGATCTATTAAATCTCGTGCTGAATGTTCAGCGATATGCGCAACACTAGCCATTAAAGCATACCCTTTAAATCATCTTTATATTTTTGATTATCTTCACGTGTCATTTTTTGTTCAATTTGCAAAATATCTTCTTCATCAATTGTGTTAAAACTTTCACGTATTCGGACAATCAATGCTAAACCTAATGAAGTCGTTGCAATACCAACAACAATAGCCGTCAAAATCAAAACATGTGGTAATGGGTTAGAGTATAAATTTGATTGCATTGCAGCTTGATCAACATGGTAGTTTGAGTCCATTGGGAAGATAGGTGGCGTACCACCAGTTACTTTACCAATAGATACATAAAACATAAAAACTGAAACTTGAAAAATATTTAAACCTATGATTTTTTTTACTAAATTGGTTTTATCTACAACTATAAAAAGTCCAGTCATCATCAAAATTATAAACAATAGATAATGTATATGACCAGCTAGAAACTCAAATTCAAAAAAATTTCCCATTCACCAGTCCTCATCTGAAATACATGGAGGACGGCCAGCAAAAGCATAATATATTGCGACCATTACCCCAGTAACTGTAACCCCAACACCAAATTCAATTATCAACAATCCCCAATGTTGACCATGTGTTGGATGTAAAGGTGAAAAGGCATCATAATCTAAAAAATCATAACCCAAAATCATTGCAAGAATTCCAGTACCAGCATAAATTAATACACCAAGGGCAGTTAATTTATGAACAATCCATTCTGGAAAAACTTTTTTAGCAGATTCTAAACTAAAAACTATTCCATAAAGTATAAAAGCTACTGACATTATAACCCCAGCTTGGAAACCGCCTCCAGGTGAAAAATCACCGTGAAACTGAACATATAGTGCAAATAGCATTATAGTTCCGACCAAAAGTTTAGTTATTACACGGAGTATCAAATGATGAAAAATCATATTTTATCATCCTCATCTTCACGGCGTCGTCGCAGACCAGATAATAAAAGCAAAACACCAATCCCGGCTGTAAAAACAACTGCAGTTTCACCAAGTGTGTCAAAACCCCGATAGCTTCCTAATATCGCAGTCACTGCATTTGGCACATCAATATCAATTGGTGTGCGTGATATATAATCTGGTCCAACATGAACTTGTGCTGGAGCATCGATTGAACCAAAAGCTGGCATGTCTAATGTGCCATAGATTAAAGCAGCACCAGTTACACATACAACCAATAATGGCACAAAAGCAGTATGCCTTGATCTTTTCATTTTAGGCTTTGTAAGAGCTATAGTACCTAACATCAAAACTGTTGATATACCTGCACCAACTGCTGCTTCAGTAAACGCCACATCCACAGCATCTAAAGTAACAAATAATAATGCTGATAGTAAACTGAATACACTTGAAAGCATAACGACTGCAAAAAGGCGCTCCATTCTAACAATTGCTAGGGCTGTAAGCACTAACATCGAAAATAAAACTGTATTAGTAAAAGTATCAATCATTTCTTAGCACCAGTTTTTTTCTTTTTTTTGGAAGGCATCTTTACGCCTGAGACTAATGCAGCATTAGCAACAGCATGCGAAGATGTAGGGCCAGTAATAAACAGAAACACACCTATTAAAAATAATTTAAAAGTTATTAGATTGAATCCTGAATGAATACCCATACCTAATAAGATTAAAATAACACCTCCACTATCAGTTACTGAAGCTGCATGTAATCTTGACCAAAAATCAGGTAATCTAAGGGAGCCAAGAGCTCCTATAATAACCATTATGCTACCCAATAAAATCAAAGCCCAGGAAATCAATTGAAGAATATCAGAAAGAAAGTTCACTTTTTCAACTCCCTTTTTATTAAAATATCTCCAATTGCGCGGTAGCGAAAGAATTTAAGAATAGCGATTGTGGCAACAAAATTTATTAAAGCGTACAATAATGCTATATCTAAAAAATCAGGTCGATCACTTAAAAAACCAAGAACCCCAATAAATAGAACAGTATTTGTACCAAAAGAATTAGTTGATAAGACCCTGTCATATAGAGTTGGTCCTTTATATAATCTTATTAATACAAGGATCATTGCTATAAACAATAAAATAAGTGCTACTAAAAAAATAAAATTAGGAATCGCAAGCATCATGATTTCTCAACACCTTCAATTCTAGAAACACGGTCATCCATATCAGCTAGTGCAGCGTGGTCGCTGGATTCATAAACAAGTGCATGCACTAGAAAATGATCTTCTTCAACTTCAACAGAAATAGTTCCAGGAGTTAATGTAATTGAGTTTGCAAAAATAGTTTGCCCCAAATCGCTTTTTTGAGAAAATGGTACGTTAAACATATTCTGATTAATAGTCATAGATGGAGAAAGGATAACTTTTGTAACTGTCCAATTAGATTTCATTATTTCCCATAGAATCCAAACACAATATTTTAAGGTTTCAATTGGTCGTAATTGTACTTTTAGACTATTAAACTCTGAAGCATTTTCCATTCTACGGACCATCCAAACAGCAAAAATAGATGAAGCTAAGCCTAAGCCTAAAGTTAACCCTTTATCTATTCCGGACATTAAATACCAAAGTAGAAATAAAAAAATTGCTGTTAAAACTGAACGTATCAAATGAATCTCTTTCGTTTTTTGGCAATTTAAAGTTTTCCCCAGTTTGAGCAAGTCTCTAAAACTTAATTATACATAAAATCAAAATATTTTTAAAATAATTTAAATAATTCTAGTATGTTTATTTACTTCATCTTGCGAAATTTAAGAGAACATCATAACTGTTGTAAGAAGTTTTAGAAAAGTTATGCTGGACAAACAAATAATGTAAATTAAGATTTTATACTTAATAACAAAAATAAGAATTTTCATATCCCAGATTTAAAATAAATATTTCATAAATCACGAGCTCAAAATGCAAAATAAAATTAGATTAAATAATTTCGATATTTCTAATGATAGCCCCTTAACTATTATTTCTGGACCGTGCCAATTAGAGAGTGCTGATCATTCATTGATAATAGCAGAAACACTCATGAAAGCATGCAATAAATTCAAAGCAAATTTTATATTTAAAGGTAGCTTTGATAAAGCAAACCGCACTTCACTTAACGGAAAACGGGGCTTAGGTATCGACGAAGGTTTACGTGTGTTGCAAGAAGTAAAATCAAATCTTGGATGCTCAACAATTACAGATGTTCATACAGCAGACCAGTGCTCACAAACTGCAGAAGTAGTTGATGTTTTACAAATACCAGCTTTCTTATGTCGCCAAACCGATTTATTGTTAGCAGCGGCCCAAACAAACGCGGTCTTAAATATAAAAAAAGGTCAGTTTTTGGCACCATGGGATATGCATAATGTTCTAGAAAAAGCCTCTTCAACAGGGAATAATAAGATTATGGCATGCGAAAGAGGAACAAGTTTTGGATACAACTCACTTGTTGCTGACATGCGAGGATTGCCAGAAATGGCTCGAAATGGGACACCTGTTATAATGGATGCTACTCATTCAGTTCAACAGCCAGGAGGAAATGGTGGTTCTTCTGGTGGCCAAAGAGAATTTGCACCTGTAATGGCCAGGTGTGCAGTGAGCCTAGGAATTGCTGGTGTTTTTATTGAATGCCATGAAGATCCAGATAATGCCCCAAGTGATGGACCAAATATGATTCAATTAAGTCGTATGCCAAATTTAATTGAATCTCTTATGGAATTTGATGCATTAGCCAAACAATCCCCAATTCGAATATAAATTAGAGAATATATTCATACTTCCTGTCCTGCTGCCCATCCAGATGACCAAGCCCATTGAAAGTTATAGCCACCTAGCCAGCCGGTGACATCAACAACTTCGCCTATGAAATATAACCCTTTAACAGATTTACATTCCATTGATCGAGCATTCAATTCATCAGTGTTAACTCCACCTAAAGTCACCTCAGCCGTTCGATATCCTTCAGATCCAACAGGCTTAATTTTCCAATTATGTATGGCATCACTTAGTTTTATTAATGATACATCTGACTGATCACCTATATTGCCATTTAAATTCGCCAATTCAGTAACAAATTTAGAAACTGCTGAAGGAAGCAGTCCATTTAGTGCATTGTGAATTGCTTGCTTACCATTTTTATTGCGTTTAATTTTAAGCGCATCAAGAATACAATTGTCTCTTAGTAAATTTACTGAAATTTCATCCCCTTGTTGCCAATAACTGCTGATTTGTAGAATACTTGGGCCAGATAATCCACGATGCGTAAACAGAAGGCCTTCATCGAAAGAAATCTTATTACAACTCACACTTGCTTGTACTGAAGTCCCTGACATTTCCTTTATTGGAGCTAATTCTTGTTGAGCAAACATCAAAGGAACTAAACCGGGACGAGTTTCAGTTAATGTTAGGCCAAATTGTTCAGCTATCTTATAACCAAAGCTGGTTGCACCCATTTTAGGTATAGACTTACCACCAGTTGCAATAACAAGTGAATCACAATTTATAGAGCTGGTGTTCAACTCAATTTCGAAATTAATAGATCTTTTTATGCTCTTAACATTGGTATTTAGTTCTATTACGACGCCAGCATCTGACATGGCTTGATTTAACATTGCCAAAATATCTTTCGATGAATTATCACAAAACAGCTGACCCAATGTTTTCTCATGATACAAAATGCCACATGACTCTACCCAGTCAATAAAATCCCACTGTGTATACCTAGAAAGGCATGAGGCCATAAATCTTGGGTTTTGAGAAATGAACTTATCGTACTTAATATCAAGGTTAGTAAAATTACACTTTCCGCCTCCCGAAATTCTTATTTTATCACCTGCAGATGCAGCGTGATCAATCAACAACACTTTTCTTCCTCGCCTTGCGGCTTGGATTGCACACATCATACCTGCGGCACCTGCACCAATAATAGTTACATCAAATTTTTTCATATTTTTCACCTAGAAGTATAGAAGGAGCAAAACAAGCCATAATTGCTATTTTTTGACTTGCACGACAGTTAAAGTCCGCGTAATAAGCGCTCACGTTGGGTCGTAGCATAATGGTAATGCACCGCTTTTTGGTAGCGTAGAGTATAGGTTCGAGTCCTATCGACCCAGCCAAAAAATCTAATAATACTAAACTAATCTTAAATATTTTATAAGTCGTTTTCTACTTTAACAATGGCAGCTTCTAAAATATTAAACATCTCATCAATTTGATCTATTGTTATTATTAATGGTGGAGAAAAAACTGCCATATTGATAAGTGGCCGAACTAACAATCCTAGTTCCTCACACGCTTGATCAATTTTCGACCCTAAAGATCTTTCTGCTTCTAAATCCTCTGCTTTACATTCAATACATCCTAACAAACCCATCCCACGTGCATCACCAACAATATCATATTTCATTAAATCTTTGAGACGGCTCTGAAAATGAGGAGATACATTACGTACATTTTCTAAAATGCGTTCATTCTCAAATATTTCAATATTTTTTAATGCAGCTGCACATGAAACAGGGTGGGCAGAATATGTATAACCATTCGTGAAAGCAGAAGGTTCATCTCCTTGGCTTGCTATCTCTAAAATTCGATCTGAAATAATACATGCTCCCAATGGTAAATACCCTGACGTTAATCCCTTTGCACATGTTATCATATCTGGAATAATTTCAAAAACTTCTTCAGATGCAAACCAATGTCCTAATCGACCAAATCCAGTGACAACTTCGTCAGAGATATACAAAATATCATTTTCTCTGCAAATCTCCCAAGTTCTTTTTTGATAGCCTTTTGATGGTACGATTACACCCCCAGAACTTAAAATAGGTTCAGCTATAAAAGCGCCAATTTTATCTGCACCAAGTTCATTAATCATTAACTTCAAATCTTCGACTTTGGCATCACACCATTCCTCTGAACTCACACCATCAGGTCGAATATATGGATTCACATCTGGCAGGAAATGAACCAGATTTGTTGCAAAATCAAAATGAGATTTATCTCTTTCTTTACCAGTAACCGAATGGGCCAAATAAGTAGATCCGTGGTAACCTTTTTCACGAGCAATTATTATTTTTTTCTCGGGCTGACCTCGTCTATTATTAAAATACTGCATCGTTCTTAATGCAGTATCAACCGCGGTAGAGCCGCCTGTTGTAAAAAAAACATTATTCAAATCACCTGGCGCCATATCTGCTATTTTTTTCGACAAAACAGAAGAAGGTTGTGTAGAATTAGTAAACGGAGAGGTAAAAGGTAATTTTACGACTTGATCTGCGATTGCATCTGCCATTTCTTTACGACCATATCCAATTTGGCTGCACCACATTCCACCAGGACCATCAATATATCGCTTGCCAGCTCCATCCCAAAAATAAATACCATCAGCAGAGTCGACAAACATATTATCGTATCCTCTCCAGCTATCAATTGCTGCCCATGGATGGATTTGATGTAAACGATCCCATTCTTTAAGTGTTTCCAGATCCGGTGAATTAGATGTCGTTAGCGTATCATTCATTTTTAAAACCTTTTTAAAAAATGTTTTGAATTATTATTTCTCACGTTCTGCAAGCTGTTGATCAAGCAAATCACGTTTTTGTTGTCGGAACATGATAAGTGCAGCAATCGCAATACAAACTGCAACAACGAGTATGATAATTGTTGCCAATGCATTGATATCAGGCCTAAGGCCAAGCCGAATACGGGAAAAAATCAAAACTGGTAGTGTATTTGCACCTGGCCCAGATACAAAACTAGCAATGACCAAATCATCAAGTGACAGGGTAAATGCAAGCAACCATCCTGAAATTAATGCTGGTGTAAGGCGGGGAATCGTAATTGAAGTCAAAACCTTAAATGGCTTTGCACCTAAATCAGCTGCTGCTTCTTCTAAAGATTGGCCCATTCCTGTTAAACGTGCTTGAATAGTGACTGCTACATAAGCCATTGAGAACGTGATATGGGCAATAGTAATCGTTGCAAAGCCTCGGTTTTCTGGCCACCCAAAAAACTGTTTCAAAGTAATGAACATAACAAGAAGTGAAAGCCCAGTAATTACCTCGGGCATTACCAATGGCGCAACCAACATTCCTCCAAATAAAGTACGACCTCTAAATTTACCAAATCTTACCATCGATAAAGCGGCTAACATACCAAGTATTGTTGCAAAAGTCGCATTCACTAATGCAATCTTTAAACTCATATTAACCGCGGCCCAGACTTCTTCAGATTCAAATAAAACTTTGTACCATCTTGTCGACCAACCACCCCAAACAAGAACTAATTTAGAATAATTAAAAGAATAGATAACCAATAAGATCATTGGAATGTAAAAAAATGCCATTCCAATTGTTACCATTACCGTTAAAAACTTAGAACGCTTCCCATACATAATTCAATTACCCTCTGCAGCTTTACCTTGGTAATGCTGAAATATAATAATTGGGAAAACGAGCAGAAAAAGCATCGCAATTGCTACAGCTGACGCGACAGGCCAGTCAGTATTACGCGAGAATTCATTGAACAAAACTCGGCCAATCATTTGCACATTACCACCTCCTAAGAGATCTGGAATTACATACTCACCAGATGCGGGTATGAAAACCAATAATGACCCAGCGATTACACCAGGCATTGTAAGGGGTAGCGTTACTTTGAAAAAAGTATTTGTTGGTTTTGAGCCAAGATCAGCAGCAGCTTCGTTTAAACTTCCATCAAGTTTTTCCATATTTGCATAAAGCGGCAAAATCATAAATGGAAGATATGTATAAACAATTCCAACATAGACAGCAAATTCAGAGTACAGCATCTGTATAGGTTCATTAATAACCCCAAGAGATATTAATAAACTATTAATTGTGCCCTGGTCTGCAAGAAGACCCATCCAAGCATAAACCCGTAACAGAAACGAAGTCCAAAAAGGTAAAATTACCATAAAAAGAAGGATTGGTTTAGCTACAGGACCTGAACGAACTATTCCATATGCAATTGGATACCCTAATAAAAGACTAATTACTGTGGCCGTTGAGGCAATTTTTACAGAATTGAGATATGTATCAATATAAAGACTATCATTAATTATGTAGAGGAAGTTATCAAATACAATTCGTATCGTCACTATTCCACCATCAGCCCACTCCACCATACTGGTGAATGGTGGGCTTGCAATTTTCATTTCAGCTAGACTAATTTTTGCAACAATAAAAAATGGAAATAAGAAAAACATTAACAACCAAACAAATGGTATAATTATAACTATACTTCGCCAATTCTCTTGAAGACGCCGTAAAGTTCTATCTATAATAGAAACTCGTTTTTCAACTTTAATATTGGTGTTATTTTTTATTCCAATATTCATGATGTAAGCAACATCGCACTCTCAGGTTCCCAATTTAAGTACACCATGTCTTCCCAAGTTATTCCACGGGCGCGAGACATTGGTCTACTTTGGTTTGGGGCTGATACATCAATAATTTGTCCATTTTCTAATCGAACTTTGTAAATTGACGTTTCACCTAAATACCCAATTTCTTCTACAATTCCTTTTATTTGGTTCGGCCCTATATCTTTGGGTTTAATTTTACTTAAATAAATTTTTTCAGGTCGAAGTCCTAACCATATTTTTTCTCCTTCTGCTATTGATTGGCCATAATTTATAAACACCTCACCTACATCAGTAGAAACTGTCAAATGTCCTACTTTGCTATTCTTTACTTTTCCTTCAAAAATATTTGCTGAACCAATAAAATCTGCAACAAAACGAGATTCAGGGAATTCATAAATTTCTGTGGGAGTCCCAATTTGTTTAAATTTACCCATGTCCATAACTGCCATTCTTGAGGATAGTGTCATTGCCTCTTCCTGATCATGCGTAACCACAATAAATGTAACACCAACCTGTTCTTGAATGTTAGCAAGTTCGAACTGGGTTTGTTTTCGTAACTTCTTATCAAGTGCTGCTAATGGTTCATCTAATAAAAGTAGTTTTGGTTTCTTAACCAATGCTCTTGCTAAAGCAACTCGTTGTCTTTGTCCTCCAGAAAGCTGCTGGGGTCTTCGTTTTATATAGTCTTCAAGTTCAACTAATTTTAAAATATCATTTACTCGATCACTTATCTCAGCTTTAGGAATTTTATCTTGCTGAAGACCAAAAGCGATATTTTCACCAAC
This sequence comes from Rhodobacteraceae bacterium Water-Bin34, assembly GCA_900197625.1. Taxonomy (GTDB): domain Bacteria; phylum Pseudomonadota; class Alphaproteobacteria; order Rhodobacterales; family Rhodobacteraceae; genus Amylibacter. The sequence continues at coordinate 16,826 of FZLS01000021.1, forward strand.
TGTCATATGAGGAAATAATGCATAGCTTTGAAACATCATATTTGTTGGTCGTTCATATGCAGGAACCTGAGACATATCTATACCATCTATGCTTATTGATCCTGATTCTGGAAACTCAAAACCAGCAAGCATTCTTAACAACGTAGATTTGCCACAGCCAGACCCACCAAGAAGGCAGAATAGCTCCCCCTGGTATATATCCAGATCGATATTATCTACTGCAGTAATTGCACCAAATTTTTTTGTTAGACCCCTAATTTGCACAAATGGTTTTTCTTTTTTACCATTTTGAGAAATTGCGTTGTCTAATATTAAATCATCTTCCAATTCAAACTCACTATATTCTAGAGGTGCATAAATAAACGGCGGTAATTACACTACCGCCGTTTTAAAATTTAGATTAATTACCTGCTACAAAATTAGTCCAAGTTCTAGTTTGAAGCTTTTTGATTTTTGGTGGCAATATCGCTGTTGTATACATCTGGTCTACTTGATCTGATGTTGGGAACGCTGCTGGACTTGAGGTTACTTCTTCATCCACGAGTGCTTTACCAGCAAGGTTTGCTGTCGCATACCAAGTATAATTACTATCTGCAGCTGCAACTTCAGGCCGCATCATGTAATTTAAGAAAAGATGTGCATCTTCTTTGTTGCTCGCATCAGCAGGAATAACCCATCCATCAATCCATAACTGTGATTTTCCTTGCCCCTCAGGTAGAGAAAAATCTAAGACAACTCCAGTATCTGCTTCAGCAGCTCCAGACATGGCAAGTAATCCATCAGGGCCCCATGTTACTGATACACAGAATTCTTTTTGTGGCATTTGTTGATAAGCATAGTTGTCAAATGTTTTTATGTGAGGACGTACCTCAGCAAGCATTTCACCAACAGCCGCATAATCATCACGGTTAGTTGAGTTTGGATCAAGACCCATGTGCGCTAATGCCATAGGAATAATATCACCGGGTGAATCAAGAAAAGAAACCCCACACTTAGATAATTCTTTCATATGGACTGGATCAAAAATCATATCCATTGAACCTATTGGGGCGTCAGGATAAGTGGCTTTTACTAACTCTTCATTATAAGTAACGCCGTGCGTACCCCACATGTAAGGGATAAAATGTTTATTACCAGGATCCCATAAGTTGGCTAACTGGCCCATTATTGCAGGGTCAACATTTTTAAGCTGGTCTAACTTTGAAATATCAAGTGGCGAAATAATTCCCGCTTGAATCAATCGAGCGGTCATACCACCAGAATGGCTGACGACATCATAACCACTACTACCTGCAAGTAATTTTGCATCAATTGCTTCTGCAGAGTCATACGCATCATAAACTACCTTGATACCATATTCTTCTTCAAAATTAGAAATTGTATCTTCTGCAATGTATTCACCCCAGTTTGTTACGTTTAGAACACGTTCTTGCGCAGAAATAGAACTGGCAACTAATGAGCCAACTGCGACTGAACATGCTAAGCTTAATATTTTACTTGTTATTTTCATGATGAGTATCTTTCCCCTTTGTATAAATTTTATTTATATTTTACGCTTGGACCTTCTAGAATTAACAGAATTATCACGTTTAATTTATCTAAAAATTAAAAATTATTTCACTTTAATTCCAGATTATTTTAATTGTGTTTTTCTTCCTATAACGAGGCTATTCCAAACAAAGCTTTAGAGTCAAGTTGACTGATTAATCAAATAGTTTACCAATAGTATTGTTGTTCCAAATATAAAAAACATTATGAATATATTTTTGCATGAAAAAAATTTAGAGTATTAATATTAAGGCTAAAAAATGGATAATGCTAAAAATTTAAAATTCCCACCAAAAGGATGGGATCGTTCAGGATTGCCAGGCTGGACATATCACAGTTCAGCACTTTTAGATTTAGAAATAGAAATTTTTAAAACACATTGGCAAGTTGCATGTCACATTTCGGATATTCCTAATATAGGTGATTTTAAAACATTTGACCTATGCGGCGAACGAGCAATAATATTGAGGGATACGAACTTTGAGATAAAAGCATTTCACAATATTTGCAGGCATCGTGGCTCAAGGTTGGTAACCAATGATCAGGGTACATGTAAAAATGCTTTAATTTGTCCTTTTCATGGGTGGGTTTACAATCTCGATGGTACATTACGGGGAGCATCTCAACCAAAATCTTTTCCACCATTAGATAAAAATCAGTTTTCCTTGCGTCCTGTTGAATACGAAATTTGGCATGGTTTTGTATTTGTTCGTTTCAAAAAAGGTCCTCAACCATCCGTAAAAGAGTTATTGAATAAATATGAAAGAGAAGCATCAGGTTATAAGATGTCTGAACAAATACCCACAGATGGGTTTTGGACCGAAACCTCACCAGTTAACTGGAAATCAATTCGTGATGTTGATAATGAAGGTTATCATGTGGCTATGGCTCATCCAGCATTACAAGATCTCTACGGCTCGAATTATTATGGTGACTCTTATGAAGACGGTGTATCTCGTTCTGAAGGAAAGTTTACAGCCTCCAAAGGCCGTCATTGGGGTGTGCGTAATTATAAGAAATTCTCAAAGCCACATAAAGACCTGCCTATGGAATCTAATCAAACTTGGATATATTATGGCATTTTCCCAAATTCTGTTATCGCCATTACACCAGAAACTTCATTATTTTATCAAGAATTCCCTGTTTCAACAGACGAATCCATTATACGAAGTGCAACTTACAGATACCCTAATGAGGATAGGCAACAGAAAGCTGCTCGATATTTAGCAAGCCGAATTGATCGTGAAACTGTTGTTGAAGATAAACAACTGACTATTTGGTCAAATGAATCTATGCTATCAGATGCTTTTGATGGGTTTTATCTTTCAGACCTAGAGTATGGCGTTAAAACATATCACGATCATTTGCGGGCAATACTTCCTATTTATAATATTACGGAAACACCTAAAGAGAGTGAAATTAAAGAATTAAATTCATCTTTGATTAAATCAAAGAGATAATGAAACCTAATTCAAACGAACTAAAGATACAAAAAACACTTCTTAATTACAAAGTAGGGATTTCTGGGTCAGGCTATATAAGGTATGGCGCTGCAATGTACTTTTATAATCTGGGTATTTTATCAGATGAAATGCTTGAAATTTATAGAAGATGTTGCAAGTTTGATAATGAAGATCCAATAGATTTGGCTAGGTTTGAGCAAATATCAAATTTGAAAATTAATTTATGAAAATAATATTGCAATGACATCAAAACAATTAAATCCTGATGTAGTCGTAATAGGGTCTGGCGTCTCAGGTCTATCAACAGCTAAATCATTAAAGGATATTGGTTATTCTGTGATTGTATTAGAAGCCGCATCCCATATTGGAGGTAGATGTGTAACAGACAATTCTATATTTGATATTCCTTTTGATCTCGGTGGATCATGGTTACATTCAGCAGATATAAATCCATTAGCCCGAATTGCTGAGCAGAAGAACTTTAAATTACATAAAAAAAACTGGTCAAATACTTGGGTGCATTCAAATGGTGTAAATCTTACTTCAGAACAAATAAGAGAATATATTCAATACATCGAAAAGATGTGGCAAAATATTAATAATATTGACGCAAGTAAAAAAGATTTATCAGTTGAAAAATTACTTCCAAAATCAAAATGGAAAGGTATTGCTAAAAATCAAATTTCTCAAATGTTGGCTGCTGATCCAGAAGTGAGTTCAGCACTTGATGTATTTCATTTCACAAATTCAAAAGGCGATTGGTTAGTGGAAAATGGATTAGGTGCTTTTATAAAACATCTTTTTAATGATATTGAAGTAGTTACTGATTGTCCTGCCACAAAAATTGATTATTCGTCCAATGGTGTAAGAGTTGAAACGCCAGAAGGTATTATTAATTCAAAGTATGCAGTTTTAACCGTATCTACGGGCGTTCTTGCTAATGAAAAAATAAAATTCTTTCCAGAATTACCAATAAGAAAAAAAGAGGCAATTAATAACTTACCCATAGGATTATTAAATAAAATTGGATTTGAATTTGATTTAAGTTGGCAAGAAGCTCATCAAGGTCAGACTGCTGATTATCTTGTTGGAGAGCGTGATTTCTGCTCCATAGAATTTGGTTTCTATGACAGTAATATTGCTGTTGGTTTTGTGGGCGGTCGCTTTGCTGAAGAATTGGAAATAGATGGTTTAGGTTCAGCAACTAATTTTTGCTGTGATGCTTTAAAAGCGATTTTTGGAAATAAGATTGTAAAATTTATTAATAAAACGACAGAAACTGCTTGGAAAAGCAATACTAATTCATATGGTTCATATAGCTATGCATTGCCTGGAGGTTTTGAGGCACGGGAGATTTTGGCAGAAACATTAAATGATCGACTTTTTTTTGCAGGTGAAGCAACAATGTCAAATTCACAAGCTACAGTTCATGGCGCATTTCTAAGTGGTATTAAAGTTGCTGAAAAAATCTTAGCAATCGATACTGCAAATTAAATCTCAATTATAAATAAAAGAGGATAAAATGGAAAAATTAAAACCAATTGCGAAAGAAGATAGGCGTGTTGTTAATGTTAAGAATGCGAATTATACCCCCTTCATAAGTGACGGCATTGAAGACGGTTTTGTTTTACAACTAGGTGATAGTAAGCCTCTTGGAAGCGGTTTTCATATTTATCGTATGAAGCCAGGTCAAACTACGGTTGCACATAAACATCAAAGTGACGAAGAATTTTACATTATTGAAGGTGATTTAATAGACCATGATGGCACTAAATATGGTCCTGGTGATTTAGTTTGGCTTCGCAAAGGAACAGAACATACTTCATACTCCCCAAATGGTTGTTTAATTGTTGTGTATTTAGTTTGAAAACTCAAATTTAAATTTTAATTAAATTCTTTGGTAATCGTTTTTTGAATATGAATATGCTAATAATAAAAACACATAGCTCCGAAACCGGTAGTGCATAAAATGCTGACATAAAACCAAATAAATTCCAGAAGAGTAGTATTAACATAATTGGGAAAATAATTGAGCGCGCAAGTGCAATTAGAGCTGACTCCTTTGCACATTGCATACCAGTAAAATAGCTTATGAGTGCTATATTAACGGCCGCAAAAATTAACATTGGCCATACAATCGAAACAATTGAAATGGACATATTTAATATATCTTCCTCACCTTTAGGCAAAAAGATACCTACCATTTCTTCACTATAAATTAATAATAAAAGTATTACAAAAGTTGCAATAATGAAATTTGTAGCAACACCCATCTTAAAAAAAGCAAAAATTCTACGTGGTTTTTTTGCTCCAAAGTTCACGCTAATTAATGGAGATATTCCATCCCCAATACCATAAAAAATTAGCAAAGAGAAATACATCAAATAGTCAACAACGGTAAAAGCAGCGACACCCATTGACCCAACATTAATGATAAGCATCCAATTAAATACCAAAACTATAAATCCAGCAGAAGTTTCAGTCAAAAATTCTGAAAACCCATTAAAAGCAGCACGTGGAATTTCATGCCAAGATCCAGTTGGTTGGATGAATTTTATTGACCCAATTTGCCACAAGAAATGTGGAAAAACTACAATCATTCCAGTAACAAAAGCAAGTCCAGTGGCGAGAGCTGCACCACTAAGGCCTAAATTTAGATGCGCCACAAAAATATAGTCGAGCAAGATATTTGCAAATGTTGTACTTAATAAACCCCAAAAAGCATATATAGGCCTTCCATCTATCCGTAAAAAAAAATTCATTAATACGGCAAAGCCAAATATTGGATAAAACCAAGCAATGCTCATCAAGTATTCTACACACATTGGCACTGTTTCATTTCTTGCACCAAGAGCATTAGATATAAACTGAGGAAAAAAAATTGTAACCAATGATAGAAATATCATTGCTAAAGTTAATATTATAGCCGTTTTAGAGAAAATATCGCAAGCGTTTTTAGGCTTTCCCTCACCTAAATATTTACCAGCAATTACTGATGATCCACTTGCAAACATTAATATTATGCCCCAAACAATAGTAATGAATGGCATTATAAGATTCACAGAGGCAAGTGGTATTGCGCCAACGAAATTACCAATAAAAATTCCATCGATTACAATTGCCGATGAGATTGCAATCATCCCAAATACAGATGGAAATGCAAAGCGAAAGAACTCACGAATTGGACTTTCATTAATCATTTTATAGTTTGACGTATGTTTGTTCAAAAAAATCTCACTTTGGTCTTTGATTTAATTTTTTACGAATAAACAATAATCAAATACATTTAGATATTAATGCTCTAAGAAATTTAAGCAATTCATTCAGGATAATGTAAAGTTTTAACTTCCTGAAAATCCTCTATGCCTATTATACCACCTTCTCTACCATTGCCAGATTGTTTATACCCACCAAACGGTGAACCATAGTTAAATCCACCTCCATTGATATGCACCATACCAACCCGCAGTTTCTGCGCAACTCGTTCAGCTCGGTTAAGATCACCAGACTGTACATAAGCTGCTAGGCCATATGGTGTATCATTTGCAATCTCAATCGCTTCTTCTTCGCTGTCAAAGGGAATAATTGTTAAGACAGGACCAAATATTTCTTCTTGAGCAATTGCCATTTTATTATTGGCATCAGCAAAAATAGTTGGCCGAACCCAATACCCTTCATCAAAGCCATCAGGTTTTCCCAATCCACCAACTAATAATTTAGCGCCTTCTTTAATCCCTTTTTCAATCATTGCCTGCACTCGACCAAATTGAATATCACTTACTAAGGGTCCAAGATGATTACCTTCTTGAGCTGGATCACCGACTTTCACAGCTTCACCTACTCGTTTTGCTATTTTTAGAACTTCTTTATAACAACTTCTTTCAACAAGAAGCCGTGTTGGTGCATCACAAGATTGACCTGTATTTATATAACATTCTTCAATTGAACCTGAGATGCGCTCTTCAAGATCACAATCGGCAAAAACTATATTAGGTGATTTACCACCAAGTTCTAATGCAACACGTTTAATACTATTAGCAGAATCCTTAGAGACTGATGAGCCTGCACGCGTGGAACCGGTAAATGACATCATTCCTATATCAGGATGTTTTGATAGCGTTGCACCTGCTAATGGTCCATCCCCTTGTATCATATTAAAAACTCCAGGGGGAAATCCAGCGTCATGTATCATCTCCGAATACATTACTGATGAGAGTGGAGTGAATTCAGATGGTTTTAATATGCATGTACATCCTGCAGCCAAAGCTGGAAGAGCTTTTAAAGCAATCTGGTTTACAGGCCAATTCCAGGGCGTAATTAAACCACAAATACCTACAGGTTCACGTACTTGTACATCCCCATTAGAAAGTTTTTCACGTTCTTGTTGATTTATTAATGCCTCAATATATCCCTCCAAATGCCCAACGGCAGCATCTGCCTGTAATTCCAAGGACATTGTCATTGGAGCACCCATTTCCAAAGAAATAACTTTTGCTAATTCTGGTAATCTTTTTTTTGAAATTTCTAGCAAAGCCTTTAGTAATTTTAAACGTTCTTCTTTTGAGGTTTGGGAAAAGCTCGAGAAGGCTGATTTAGCTGCCGCAACTGCAAGGTTTACATCTAATTCATTTGCTAGAATTATTTCACCTATGCTATCTTCATTAGCGGGGTTAATCACATTCATTTTTGTTTTTGAGAGCGGCACAACCCATTCACCGTTAATATAATATTTATCTAAATTTGACATTTTTTATCCTTTTATTTTAAATTATTTTATCAATAATAAATGGTGTATAAATTTTGATAAATGTACTCTTTCTCAAGATAATAGAAAAACCAATTCAATCGGATCCATCACTTTTTTGCTCATTAATACATAAAAATAATAATTAAAGCATTTTGAGAAAGTAGTCAAAATATTGACTGATACATCCAGAAATGGAAAACTATAATAACCATTAAATTACATAACATGATAGGATAAATTATTGCCCCGAGATCCAAGATTTAATATTTTATTTGAACCGTTAAAGATTGGTCCAGTAACTACAAAAAATCGATTCTACCAAGTCCCACATTGTACAGGAAGTGGTTGGCACAAACCCCGCACATTAGCTGGTTTACGCGAGGTAAAAGCAGAGGGTGGTTGGGGTGTTGTTAATACTGAATATTGTTCCATTCATCCTTCAAGTGATGACGCACCCCACCCAAGTGCATCTCTATGGGATAAAGGAGATATTAAATCTCATGCTTTAATGACAGAAAAAGTACATGCTCACGGTGCTCTTGCAGGAGTGGAACTTGTTATTGGTGGCTCACAAATGGCAAATCTTGGAACAAGAGAAGTTGCTCTTGCTCCTTCTAGCCTTATGAACACGAGTGGAAATCCATTTCAAACACGAGCTATGGATAAATCAGATATACGCAATGTTCGAATGTGGCATCGAAAGGCAGCATTGCGCGCCAAAGAAGCAGGTTTTGATATCGTATATGTATACGCTACACATGGATATTTAATATCACAGTTTTTATCGCCCACAACTAATAAAAGAATAGATGAATACGGTGGGAACCTTGCTAATCGAATGCGATTCATGCATGAAATTATTGAAGATACAAAAGAAGCTGTAGGTGATAAAATGGCAGTCGCTGTCAGATTTTCTGCAGAAACGAACGCCCATATTCCTGGCGGTGACGGTAACCCCATTCCTGGAGAAACAGAAGAAATTCTTGGCTCACTTGGCGAATTGCCCGACCTTTGGGACATAAATATAAATGATTATTCTCTTGAAATGGGCTTATCACGTTTCACTAAAGAAGCCGCATTAACACCTTATGTTAAGGGGATTAAAAAACTTACATCCAAGCCTGTTGTCACAGTCGGTCGCTTTACATCACCTGATACAATGTTAGCGCAAATTAAAGATGGAATAGTTGATTTGATAGGTGCAGCTCGTCCATCAATTGCTGACCCCTTTCTTCCAAAAAAAATAGAAGAAGGTAGATTTGAAGATATTCGCGAGTGTATTGGTTGCAACATATGCTATGTGGGTGATGGTAAAGGTGTGCCAATTAGGTGCACCCAAAATCCAACCATGAGTGAAGAATGGAGAAGTGGTTGGCATCCAGAAAGAATTAATAAAAAGACCAATGACTCAAGCGTTCTTATCATTGGAGCTGGACCAACTGGCTTAGAGGCTGCACATGCCTTGGGTAAGCGTGGCTATAAAGTACTGCTTGCAGAAGCAACAAGAAAATTAGGTGGACGAGTAAGTTTAGAGTCAAAACTTCCTGGCCTATCTCAATGGGCACGAGTTCGTGACTATCGATTGGAACAAATTAAAAAACTTTCAAACATAGAAGTTTTCCGCGAAAGTAGAATGACACATGAGCAAATACTTGAAGTAGGTGCCGATCACATAGCAATAGCAACGGGATCACATTGGCGCCGAGATGGTTTTAGTAGCACCCACTTAAATGGAATTGATGAGTTAAGCCATTCAAGAAATTTGTTTACACCCGATGATATCATGGAGGGAAATTTACCCGATGGTCCAACTATAATATATGATGATGATAACTATTATATGGGCTCTGTAATAGCGGAAAAAATAAAAGCTTTAGGTCTACCAACAACATTAGTTACACCTCAGGACATGGTTTCTAGTTGGGGCGCATACACAACAGATAGATGGAGATCACAATCAAACCTTATGAAGCTAGGTGTAAATATTATCTGTGCAAAAAGTTTAAAAAGATTTGATGGGAAAGAAGCACAATTTGAATGCATTTACACGAATTCAAGATCCATGTTATCAGCAACATCAATTGTTTTAGTTACATCAAGAAAGCCAAATGATGAACTTTATAATAGTTTATTGAACCGTAATGAAAATTTCTCAGCTACATCTTACAAATCTTTAAAGAAGATTGGGGATTGTGATGCACCAGCAATTATTGCTGCCGCTATTTATGCAGGACATAAATATGCTCGTGAACTAGAGGAAAAAATTGATTATGATAACCCTTTCAAACATGATCGCGTATTTTTTGAAGATTATTAAATCTTTCTAACATTAATTATATGCCTCAACGGTGTTTGAAATATTTCTAAAGATTATTTTATATTGTGATTAGGTGATAGAAAACAAAGAAAACCCACATTTAATAAGATTTAAATGTGGGCAAACAAAATGATTTACTTTTAGCGATTCATACGATTTTCAATAAGTTTTTCTACAACTTCAGGCTCAGCTAAAGTAGATATATCACCTAATGAATCATAATCATTCTCAGCGACTTTCCTCAATATCCTTCTCATTATTTTACCTGATCTAGTTTTAGGCAAACCAGGTGCCCATTGAATAAAATCAGGACTAGCAATTGGCCCTATTTGCTGGCGAACCCATCCCCTTAAAGCAGCTCGAAGTTCTTCAGAGTATTCTGCACTCGCATTGAGTGTCACATAGCAATAAATACCTTGGCCTTTAACATCATGTGGGTATCCAACTACAGCAGCTTCAGCAACATCTTTATGTGCAACCAAAGCACTTTCAATTTCTGCAGTTCCCATTCTGTGTCCAGATACATTTAAAACATCATCCACCCGACCAGTAATCCAATAATAACCATCTTCATCACGTTTACAGCCGTCTTCAGTGAAATAGTAACCCTTGTAGGCTTCAAAATAAGTTTTAACAAAGCGATCATGATCACCATAAACTGTTCTCATTTGAGATGGCCAACTTTCTTTAATAGCAAGAACGCCTTCGCATGCTCCTTCAATTTCTTGACCAGTTTGTGGATCCAAAATTACTGGCTGTACACCAAAAAATGGAGTTGTAGCAGAGCCTGGTTTTGTTGTTGTGGCTCCAGGAAGTGGCGTCATCATATGACCACCAGTTTCTGTTTGCCACCAAGTGTCGACAATCGGTACAACACCCTTTCCAACAACCTCATTATACCAATTCCAGGCTTCAGGATTTATAGGCTCACCAACCGTTCCAAGTACACGCAAATCAGACAGATTATGTTTTGAAACTAAATCATTTCCTAAACCCATTAAAGCTCGTATTGCTGTTGGAGCTGTATAAAACTGGTTAACTTTATGTTTTTCACAAACAGCCCAAAAACGTGATGCATCCGGATATGTTGGAGTACCTTCAAACATTAAAGTAGTAGCCCCATTAGCCAGCGGGCCATATACTATATAAGAGTGACCAGTTATCCATCCTACATCAGCAGTACACCAATACGTATCTCCTTCTTGGTAATCAAAAGTATATTGGTGTGTCATTGATGCATATACTAGATATCCTGCAGAAGAATGTACTACACCTTTAGGTTTTCCAGTAGAGCCTGAAGTGTAGAGGATAAATAAAGGGTCTTCAGCATTCATCTTCTCAACTGGACAATCATTTGATGCAGCCGAAACAAGTGTACCATAATCATAATCACGATTTTCTTTATATGGTGTACTATTTCCAGTTCTTGCAACCACCAAAGTTTTTACATCACCGGATATTTCTAAAGCAGCATCTACATTTTTCTTTAATGGTATATTTTTTCCCCCACGCGGGCCTTCATCTGCGGTTACAACCAAAGAAGCTTTACAATCAGATATTCTTGAGGCTAAGGCATCTGGCGAAAAACCACCAAAAACTATAGAGTGAATTGCTCCAATTCTAGCACATGCTAACATGGCATATGCAGCTTCTGGTATCATTGGCATATACAAAACAACACGATCACCTTTTCCAACACCAAGTGATTTATAGACGTTTGCTAATCTAGAAACATGATCATGTAATTGATTGTAAGTTATGTGCTTATCTACACTTGGATCATCAGACTCCCATATTATTGCCGTCTGGTTTCCTCTTTTTGCGAGATGACGATCAACACAGTTTTCACATATATTCAACTCGCCGTCTTCATACCACTTAATTGAAATGTTTGGATATTCAAACGAAGTATTTTTCACTTTAGTAAAAGGAGTTATCCAATCAATGCGTTTTCCGTGTTCAGCCCAAAATGTATCTGGATTAGAGACAGATGCCGCATACATACTATCGTACTTTTCTTTATTAGCGTGAGCTTTTTCTGCTAACTTGGAGGATGGTGGAAATACTTTGTCGCTCATTTTCTTCCCTTTTAAAGTTAAAAAACTATACCTATGTTATATATTATTTTTTAAATTGCCAAATAATCATGGCGAAGTTTTTCATTATCTAAAACCTCTTTTGCAGTACCAGAAAACACCACACCACCAGTATCAAGAATAACTGCACGATCCGCCAGTTTTAAAGCTGCAACGGCATTTTGCTCCACAATAATAGTTGTTATACCTTGTTCACGAATTAGCCTTAAAGTTTTTTCTATCTCTTGAACAATAACAGGCGCCAAACCTTCATATGGCTCATCTAGTAGTAACAATTTAATATTTCTTGCAAGTGCTCGCCCAATTGCAAGCATTTGTTGTTCCCCACCAGATAGTGTTGTTCCTTCTTGTTTGCGGCGTTCACCTAAACGTGGGAATAATTCATAAATTCTGTCTAATGACCAGCCAATAGGTTTTTCTATTTGAGCTAATTGTAAATTTTCCTCAACAGTCAATCCTTGAATAATTCGTCGATCTTCTGGGACTAAAGCTATGCCTGCTTGAGCTGCTTCCCAAGCTTGCATTTTGTGCAATGGTTGATGATCTAACCATATCTCACCTTTATGAATAGTAGGGTCATCAAGGCGAGCTATTGCCCTTAATGTAGATGTCTTACCAGCACCGTTTCGCCCTAAAAGAGCTAAAATTTCTCCCTCATGAACATTTAAGGAAATACCTTGAACAATATAACTTTCCCCATAATAAGCATGAATATCATGTGCTGAGAAATATATTGGCCTTGAAGCTTCTGTATTATCTGGTGTGTTAATCATCTCTCATATTGCCTTCTACTTGAGCCTCGCCAAGATATGCTTCTTTTACCTTTGGATGGCCTTTTATCTTTTCTGGAATGTCCTCAACAATTACAGTACCTTGAGCAAGTACTGATATTTTTTGAGCCAATGAAAAAACCACACCCATATCGTGCTCAATGATAGCCATGGTAATTTTTAATTTTTTTTGAATACTTTTTAATAATTCAATAGTGCTTTCAGTATCCGCTCTTGCCATGCCTGCTGTTGGTTCATCCAACAATAATAATTTTGGATTTTGGGATAGGCACATTGCCATCTCTAAGCGACGCTTATCACCGCGCGACATTGATGATGCTAACATGTCTTTTTTATTTATTAGATCAACATCAACCAACATTTTCTCAGCTTTTTCTGCCATATCTTTATTGTCAGAAACTCTACCAAGAGCATTTAAAGTAAATGAACCGTCTCTTTTTGCAAAGCATGGTATTAAAGTATTTTCCCAAACAGAAAGTTCTGAAAATATTTCAGGTGTTTGAAAAACACGACTAACACCAAGTTGGTTTATTTCATGAGGTTTAATACCCAACAATGACTGTCCATTAAACATAACAGTTCCTGTATCGGGGATTAGCTTACCAACAAAACAGTTTAAAAGTGTAGATTTTCCAGCACCATTAGGACCAATTATTGCATGAATTTTGCCTTCTTCAATATCTAAATTCACATTGTGTAAGGCTTTTAAACCTCCAAAACTTTTATTAACATTTTGGACTTCAAGAATTCCCATTTGGCACTCCTATTCTGCAGCTGAAGTAGTGGAAGTTGATGATGTTTCATCCCCACCTTTGCGTCGTTTCCACCAATTGCCAATCCGTGACATTCCTTCCATTAATCCACCTGGTAGAAAAATCACTATCAACATAAACATAATGCCTAATGTTAGATGCCATCCTTTACCCGTAAATAAATGTAGCACCCAAACTATAATGTTTTCCAACCCATCAGGCATCCAGGCAAACCAACCATGTAGAACTGTGTCATTGATCTTTGAAAATATATTTTCAAAGTATTTGATAAAACCTGCGCCCATAACAGGGCCTAATAAAGTTCCTGTTCCACCAAGTATCGTCATTAAAACTATCTCACCAGAAGCAGTCCATTGCATGCGTTCTGCTCCAGCTAAAGGATCCATTGATGCCATTAAGCCCCCTGCTAGTCCTGCATACATTCCAGAAATCACAAATGCAGCTAGAGTATATGGTCTAGTATTTATTCCGGTGTAATTAAGACGGTTTTGATTAGTTTTAACTGCTCGCAACATCATGCCAAAAGGCGAACGAAAAATACGTATCGATAAATAAAATGCTATTAACAAGAATATAGCACAAATATAGTACCCAATATTAAATTGAAAATCCCATGCGCCAATCTGCATTACCCAAGTATCTCTCATCTCTAAACCAAACAAAGAAGTTACAGGCAAGTTCCCTGACACATTTTCGGCAGCCAAAATACGAGGATCATTTAAAGTTATTTGTAATCCTGTTTCACCATTAGTTAATGGTGTAAGTACAGAATAGGCTAAGGCAAAACTCATTTGGGCAAATGCTAATGTCAAAATTGAAAAATAAATACCAGATCTACGTAAAGAAATGAAACCAATAAGTAATGAAAACAGACCAGCTACAATAACTGATAATATGAGTGCTGGAATAATATTCATTGAAAGTAATTTGAACATCCAAACGGCAGAATAAGAACCAACACCTAAGAATGCAGCATGCCCAAAGGAAAGATAACCTGTTAGTCCAAATAGGATATTAAAACCAATTGCTAGAATACCATATATAGCAAACCGCTGCATTAAATCAGGATAACCAGCATTAAATTGTGCTAAGCCAGAATCTGTTGGAAATGGGTTTAGTATAAAAGGTGCCAATAATGCTATTATAGCTACAAAAAATAGAGTTCTCATATCCGCTTTTGAAATAGTATTCATTTTATTCCTCCATCACGCCAGCTTTGCCCATTAGACCACGAGGCCTAGTTAGCAGTACAATAATAGCGACAAGGTAAATTATAATTTGGTCAATAGAGGGGAGGTAAAGCATCTCAAAGAAACCTTTGACTTCGTTCATTGAGGCAAAACTCTCTAGTATTCCTAAAAGGAACCCTGCAGAGACAGCACCCGGCAAAGAACCCATTCCTCCAACAACAACAACAACAAATGATAGAACTAGGAAATCCATTCCCATATGATAATTTGGGGAATTAATGGGTGTGTACATTACACCAGCCAATCCAGCCACAGCAGCAGCAATACCAAACATTATTGTGAACCTTCGATCAATATTGATACCCAAAAGCCCAACAGTTTCACGATCAGCCATTCCAGCTCTGACTACCATTCCAAATGTTGTAAATCTTAAAAAAGCAAATACCGCGCTAATTATTAATGCAGAAAATCCAAAATAAATTAATCGCCAGTATGGATAACTTGCATCAAGGCCAATCAATGCACCTACATTAAATGAACCAACAAATTGATCAGGTGCAGGAGTTGGTATTGGATTTGCTCCAAAGTTAGCTTTTACAAGTTCTTGAATTACTATAGCTAAACCAAATGTTACCAATATTTGATCAGCGTGGGGGCGTTTGTAAAAGTGCTTTATTAAGCCTCTCTCCATGACGTAACCAATTAATAGCATGATTGGTATTGCAACTAATATTGCCAAAGGAACATTCCAATCAATAATTGCACTACCAATATTTGGTCCAAACCATTCAATAACATAAGGTGTTTTGACCTTAAGAGGATTTCCTAAAAAATCTACTTGCGATGGATCAATCGTTACTTTTGATATTGCAATTAATTTTTGTAACGATACTGCACAGAAAGCACCAAGCATAAATAATGCACCGTGAGCAAAATTTACTACTCCTAACGTTCCAAAAATTAAGGTTAGCCCTAACGCAATCAAGGCATATGCACTGCCTTTATCAAGCCCATTTAGTATTTGTAAAAGAATTGCATCCATGTTTCGTCCAAACTTTATTTACTTAGCTAGTTTAACTTAACTTTTTAAATAGGCCACAGTGAAAACACTGCAGCCTAAAATTTCATTTATAAATTATTTATGCGCCTGGGTTACATTTACCTAAAGCACCACCCGCAAACATTGGGTGATCAACAGCATACTCAACTTGACTACGAGGTGTGATTTCCACAACTTCGAGGACATCGAATTCTGATGTTGGGTTTTCTTTACCCTTCACAACTAACACATCTTTGAAGCATTGGTGATCTTCCGCGCGATATTCTGTCGGACCATTACCCATGCCATCAAATTTAAAGCCTTCCAGAGCTTCAGCAACACCACATGGATTGAATGTACCAGAACGTTCACATGCATCTGCATATAATAATGTTTGAACGTATGTAGTATGAGCTGCCTGAGATGGTGGGAAGCCGTATTTTGTACCAAATGATTTAACAAATGCTTTTGTACCTTCATCTGTAAGTGACCAATGCCAGTTAGTAGAACCGAAGATACCTTTAACATTTTCACCAGCACCACGTGCCATTAGACGAGAATATAGTGGCACAACAATTTCAAAGTTTTTGTTGTTTATAACTTTATCTCTTAACCCAAATTGAACAGCAGATGTTAATGAATTGATCATGTTTCCGCCGTAGTGGTTAAGCACTAGAACATCAGCGCCAGAATTTAATACTGGAGCAACATAAGATGAGAAATCTGTTGTAGCTAATGGTGTTAATACGTTATTTACTGTATTCCAACCTTTTGCTTCTGTGGCTGCTTGGATAGACTCTTGTTGTGTCCAACCCCAAGTATAATCCGCAGTCAAGTGATATGCATTACGATCATTACCATAACGAGCTTCTAAAACAGGTGCTAATGCAGCTCCTGACATATATCCGTTGAAGAAATGACGAAAGCCATTAGCTTTTTTATCTTTACCGGTTGTATCGTTTGAGTGTGTCAAACCAGCCATAAAGATAACGCCTGCTTCTTGACAGAGACCCTGAACAGCAATAGCCACACCTGAAGATGAACCACCAGTAATCATTACTGCACCGTCTTTTTCAATCATGGATTTTGCTGAAGCGCGCGCCGCATCAGATTTGGTTTGAGTATCGCCAGTTACATATTCAACTTTCTTACCCAGAATACCATTACCTGTGAGTGCTTTAGACGAGAATGTATTCATCATTCCGCCGTCACCACCACCATTTAAATGCTCAACTGCAAGTTTGTAGGCACGTAATTCATCCGCACCCTCGTCCGCATATGGACCAGATTGTGGAACATTGAAGCCCAGAGTTACTGAACCGCCTGTAGGTGCATTTGTATATGCAGCTAAAGGACTTGTGATGAAAGTAGGCATCGCTAAGCCAGCGCCAACCGTAGCACTGGTCTTGATAAGCCCACGTCTTGTAAACTTAGACATAGATTTCCTCCCTAGTTCTGCACGTAGGCTGCCTCCTCGCAACTTACGTCAGTGTCTTTAGACTTCTGAATAATAGGAGTAAATGTAATTATTACAACAACTCATTGTAAATTAACGATATTATTGTAAATCTTTTTATTTTTTTTTGACTTTATTTGTAAATAAATTTACAATATACTTATTTAAACGTTTTAAATTAAGGTCTTAAATTATGGTAGGCACTCTACTTGGAACCCGAATTAGAGAAAATAGAAAAGCCCTAAAGCTTACACAAAAGGATTTGGCAAAAATTGCAGGTATCTCTGCATCTTATTTAAATTTAATTGAACACAACCGAAGAGGAATCGCTGGCAAAACATTAAATACTATTGCAAGAGCGTTGTCAGTAGAGCCTTCAGAGCTGTCTGATGGTATGAATCAATCACTTATTAATCGATTAAAATCTGCTGCAATCCGTAACAAACAAATCAACACAGAAACTAATAGAATAGAGGAATTCGCTGCACGATTCCCTGGTTTTGCAAGATTAATTGCCAGACAAAGTGATCAAATAAATATTAGAGATGAAGAATTTACCATTCTATCGGATCAATTAAAACATGATCCTTACTTTGCAGAAGCTATGCATTTACTATTGTCAAACATCACAACGATTAGATCGACAGCAGATATCCTAGCGGGAAATTCAAATATACCAACCAAAACATCAAAAAGGTTTATAGATAATTTAGCAGAAGAAGCTCTTAAACTGTCAAACACCGCGGAAGATATATTTGATTATTTCGAACCAACGTCTGAGAAACAGGTAACTAATTTAGATTTATCCCCCTTTGAATTACTTTTAGAAAAAAATAGTTATTATTTGAAAGATCTAGAATACAAAAAACAAACCATTGATGAGATTTTGTCCTCATTAAATCTTTCTAGTGAAGATCATGCAAAAACAAAAAACTCATTAAACGCTTATGTTGAAATGGTAAAAAATCTGCCAATCAATTCATTTTTAGATGTTGCAGTAAAACATAGCTATGATGCCATATCATTAGCGAAGCACTTCAATACTGATATACTTTCAATATGTTTTCGATTAGCGCACCTACCAAAAAGATCAGACATACCAAAATTTGGCATAATACAATGCGATGCCTCTGGGTCTGTTCTATACCGCAAACAATTAAATTCATTTAGCCTACCAAGGTATGGTGGCGCCTGCCCTTTATGGCCAGTATATCGCAGTCTTTCACAACCACTGCAGCCAATTAGGGCAATGCTTGACATGCCAATGGGCGATCGTTTTCATACAATAAGTTTTGCATACCCAACAGAAGCTGCTCAAATTGGAATGCCAGCTTTAACTGAGGCTGTAATGCTATTTACACCTGATTATTTGATGTTACCAAAAATATCACATACTCAAACTCCTCAATTAGCAGTTGGGCTCCAATGCACAGTTTGTTCAAGATTAGAATGCCCAGCACGACGGGCACCATATTTATTGGAAAGCAAATAAATAAATTGCACCTTTAAATATTTAAGTTAAGCTAGAATTTCACTATCTCAAGGGGGGTGGAGACGTGAAAAAGTCAGTTGTAATAATTGAAGATGAGCCATTTATTATTGAGGCATTAACTTTTTTATTAGAAAATGAGGGCTTAGATGTACGATCAATTTCAGACGGCGCCAATGCGATAGATTTCATAATAAAGTCAAAACCAAATTTGGTAATCCTAGATATAATGTTACCAAACGTAAGTGGTATGAAAATATTAGAAGATATTCGCTCAATGGATGAAATATCTAATTTGCCAGTTTTGATGTTAACCGCAAAAGGTCAGAAAAAAGACCGAAGGGCTGCAGAAGAAGCCGGAGTTAGTAAATTCATGACAAAGCCATTTGATAATCAAGAACTTATAGAAAATGTTAAAGCTATGATAAAATCATGAATGATAATTCTAGCGAAAAACGAGACATAAAAAGGCGTAAATTACGAAAAATTACTGAGTTCTCAGCTGGCATACCAATTTTAGCGATTTGCTTACTTGTATCTCCATTGCTCAACGGTTTCACAACAGACTTTGACCAAGTTAACTTTTCTTCTGTAATTTTCTATATTTTTGGCACTTGGGGAATTTTTATAATATTAGCGATTTTTATGGCGCGCTTACTTACAAATGGTGTGGATGAAAATTAATGTTGAACTCAAATATCATCGTAATAATTTGTTTGATTTATGTTGGGTCTCTATTTGCTGTTGCAGGCCTTGCTGAACGTAGAGCCAAAAAAGGCAAGCTAGGCTTTTTACATTCACCTTTGATATATACACTTTCTATTTCAGTATATTGTACTGCATGGACATTCTATGGGTCAGTTGGGTCTGCAGCTCTAAATGGATTTGAATTTTTGGCGATTTATCTTGGACCAACAATTGTTTTTGTTGGTTGGTGGTGGTTTTTAAGAAAACTAGTTCGTATCGGAAGAACTCAAAGGATTACATCCATTGCTGATTTGATTTCTTCCAGATACGGCAAGAGTAATACATTGGGTGTCATCGTAACTTTATTAGCAATTTTAGGTTCTACTCCATATATTGCACTTCAACTACAATCCCTAACATTGAGCTTTGCAGTTTTTACAGAAAATTCTAATTCTAATTACAACCCTATTATAACTGCACTATTTATAGCAGCTGGCCTTGCCTTATTTACTATATTATTTGGAACTCGTAATTTAGACGCAAATGAAAGACATCACGGTGTTGTTACTGCAATTGCTTTAGAGGCAATCGTAAAATTGGTTGCTTTTATATCTGTTGGTATTTTTGTAGTTTGGGGCCTTAGCGATGGTCCAAGTAATATGCTAGATATTATGGAAAAAAGCATACCAATTACAAATCAAGTGTTTTCATCAAGGTGGGTTACATTAACCTTTTTATCCGCAACAGCGATAATTTGTTTACCCCGAATGTTTCAGGTTATTGTTGTTGAAAATAGTGCTGAAAAGCATTTAGCAACCGCAAGTTGGGCTTTCCCACTTTACTTACTTTTAATGTGTATCTTCGTTTTACCAATAGCGGCAACCGGGTTAAACATTTTGCCCGAAGGCTCTAACCCAGATTTATTTGTACTAACAATACCTTTAGCAGAAGATCGCGGCACATTAGCAGCATTAGCATTTTTGGGTGGATTTTCTTCAGCTACATCTATGGTAATAGTAGCAGCTATTGCATTATCAACAATGGCATCAAACCATATAGTCTTACCACTTTGGCTTTATGCAGTACAAAAAAGAAATCCAGAAAGCGACGATGTAAGAACTGTATTATTACGCTCTAGGCGAATTAGTATCGCCTGCATAATTGGGTTTGGATATTTGTACTTTATACTTACTGGAGGCACGTCAGCTCTTGCTTCTATTGGTTTGATTGCATTTCTAGGTGTAGCCCAGGTTTTACCTGCCTTAATAGGTGCATTGTTTTGGAGAAATGCTACTAGAAAAGGTGCTATTTATGGAATTTCAACTGGATTTATTATTTGGGCATATTCATCATTTTTACCAAGCTTTGGTGGTGATTTTATTCTAAGTACTGATACTTTAGAGCTAGGCCCATTGGGGCTATCATTTCTTAGGCCTCAAGCACTATTTGGTATAAATATAAGTGACCCTCTTACACATGCTGTATTCTGGTCAATTTTCTTAAATACCATAGTGTTCATAATTACCTCATTAATTTCAACACCATCTCCTTTAGAAAGGCTTCAAGCACAAAAATTCATAAACGTATTCGGACAAAAATCGAATATAACACCTGTTGGAGATGGCGTTACACCAGAGGATCTTTTCATACTTGCGCAAAGAATCTTAGGAAGAAAAGATGCACAAATACTCTTTGATAAGTTTTCAAAAAAACAAGGACGTAACGATTTACCAGAAATAACATTTGAACTAATGGAAACACTAGAACAAAAGTTTGCAGGATCTGTTGGAGCAGCAACAGCACATTCTATGATAACACAAGCTGTAGGTAATCAATCAATAACTGTTGAAGACTTAATTGCTGTAGCCGATGAGACAGTACAAGTCATAGAATATTCAGCAAGATTAGAAGAACAATCAAAAGAGTTAACTAAAGCGGCAGCTGAGCTAAGAATAGCAAATAATAAATTGACCGAACTAAGCTCACAAAAAGATGAATTTTTAAGTCATGTAAGTCATGAGTTGCGTACACCAATGACTTCAATCAGATCTTTTTCAGAAATACTACAATCCAATAAAAAACTAGACAAAGATCAATTAAAATATTTTTCGACAATCATTAATGATGAAAGCAAACGACTGACGCGTCTATTAGATGAAATATTAGATTTAAGTTTCTTGGAAAGTGGCCAAGTAAAATTAAATATTTCAACTTTACGCCTAAATGAAATCTTACGAACAGCGCTTCAATCAACTCAACAAACCATAGCAAATTCAAATGCTTTATTAGAATTTAATGAAGACTTTACTAATACTGAAATTCAGACAGATCCTGATCGTTTATCACAAGTTTTCATAAACTTAATTACCAACGCATTTAAATATAATGATAACAACCAGCCAACTTTAAAAATTAGTTGTGAAATAAAAGGTGCATTTTTGCTTGTATCTTTTCAAGATAATGGCCCAGGTATTCCAAAAGCTGAGCACACAATTATTTTTGAAAAATTCACTAGGCTAAGCAACACAGAAAATACAAATGGTGTCGGGTTGGGATTAGCAATTAGCCAAGAAATAATGAAAAACCTTCGTGGTTCGATATCATGTTTAGAAAGTAAAATTGGAGCAAATTTTCAAGTACAAATACCTTTAGATTAATTTTGATACAAAAAAATTATATGAGTTGAAATTGCTTTTATAAGAGACTTATTATGACCGAACAAATATTTTTAATCATATGCTTATTCTCTATTTTTATAATAGCTGGAATTATAAAAGGCGCTGCAGGGTTAGGGTTACCGACAGCCGCGATGGGTCTTATGACCATTACTATTGCTCCAAGAACAGCAATTGCATTATTAATATTTCCTCTAATATTTACTAATGCATGGCAAATGTTTCGATCAGGCAATGTTTATCAAACATTTAAAAAATATTTTCCATTTATATTTATGCTAATTATATTTGTGTGGTTAACCGTTAATAAAACTTCTGATGTGAGTGATAGTACATTAATTGGGTTTTTAGGATTTTTTATTTTATTATTTGTAATTGTGAATATTTCTAAAAATGCACCATACATTCCAAATCATCACGATATAAAAGCCCAAATTATCTCAGGTTTAATTGCTGGAGTAATGGGTGGATTAACATCCGTATGGGCCCCTCCACTTGCAATTTATTTGGCAGCAAGACGAACCACAAAAGAAGAATTCGTACGTGTTAGTGGTTTAATTTTTTTCATTGGATCAATTCCACTTTTAATAGCATATTTTAATCAAGGGCATATGAATAGTGAGCTATCATTACTATCAATTTGCTTATTACTGCCAACATTTATTGGATTTTGGATAGGGGAAAATATTCGTAAAAAAATGTCAGAAATTATTTTCAAAAAATTTATATTATTTATCTTCTTATTTATGGGGTTAGATTTAATCAGGCGCGCGTACTTTTAGAATTAAACTTTGAAATTAAATGCTGATATACTATTTTCAGATCCATCAAACATCATAGGTCTGGCAATCGGTGGTTCAGCTCTTTGGGCACAGTGGGGCCTTTCACATAATCGACAATTCTGGCCAACATCTGCTCGATCAACAGCACCTCCTGATGCATATATCATATCTGTAATAAATTCAGCCTCACAAGCTAACATAATAGCAGTTTGGCGCATATTTTCACCGTATGCTCCACCACTTTGTTTGGTTGATCGGTTTAATGTAAAATATGCTTGCCCATTCTGACTTTCAACAATTTGTGTCAGAAGTTGTTGTGGCAAAGAAACAGCCTTAAAAATAGATAGCTTTGGACATTGGCCACCAAATGAATTTTTGGGATACCCTCTAAGCCCTAATCTTCGAACTTTATTTCCTGCTTGATCCACTTCCTGAAGAAAAAATGGTATTCCTTCCATATCTACCCGACTTAATGTAGTCATGCGATATGCAACCTCACCAAAAGAAACGTCAAATCGCTTTGCTATAGCCTCTACATCATATTTCATTCTTTGTGTCGTCTGGAAAAATCTTTTGTAAGG
>FZLS01000137.1 GCA_900197625.1 Rhodobacteraceae bacterium Water-Bin34
TGTACGGCTTCAAGCTCGTTTTCATCAACGGCTGTAAAACCAAAATCGAAATCTAATAAATCACTCATATAATTCTCCTGTACTGTTATTTATACAAGTAACAATGCTAGAGTGATTTATTCTTCTTCAGATTGTTGCTTTATTTTTTTAATAAGCTCAATCAATTCTTCTATTGTTGAAATATCGGTTTTGTTTTCTGTATCGATCTCAACATTAATATTTACTTTCATAGTCCAATCAATGCCCAGCCATGATTAGCTATAGCATTTAAAATAATAACCAAACACGTCGTCATATGCGTAAACCACCAAAATGTCCTTATAGCAGCAATAGTGTTTGCTTGTTTATCGGTCTCTCCGACCTTTTCTCCTAGGCTTTTAGCCCATATTCTCCACCACTTATGCATGGCCGCGTTTAAATAATTCATTACGAATTTTTTGTTTCTTTTTCTTTGGAGTATTGTTATTCTCCAATGCTGCTTTTAATTCTTCTAACGGAGTAGATTTCATGTAAAAGTTTTGTACATTTCCTTTCCGGTCTTTTTGACTCTCTTTAAATTTTACGGGCATTATATTTCTCCAGTTATATGGTTATATATATGCTTCCATTTCCAAAATCTTGGAATTTCTCCTTCATAAAATGCGTTATGATCATGAGCAACAATAATTGGATCTAGTCCAAACTTAGCTCCAGTTTCTGCGTTTTCTGGTTTATCTTCAATCCAGAAACAACCAGTTCCTTCGTACTTTTTAAGTTCTTCGTCTTTATCAGCACCGCAAGGCAAGAATATAAAGTCATCCCATATTTCCTTACCGAATAGCAATTCTAAATTTTGAATTCTTAGTTTTTGTGCATACCTATTCGTAGACAAAGATGTAATACAATGGAACTTATATCCATGCAACATGTTTAGTCTTTTCATATAGTATACCGCATCTCTGAGCGGAGGTAAGAACGCAATAGCAGCTGAATCATTAAACTCAGCAACAAATTTTTTGCCAGCTTCAGGAATTAGATTGAACCTTTTAGCAACATTATATTGTGAAGCTTCATGTGTTGGAAAACCTTTATGGTTCATATATTGAGTGAATGAGTATTCCCAGTCACATAGCACTCCGTCGCAATCTACTAAAATTATGTTATCTTTCATATCGCTTTTCATTAGTGAAATACCCTCCTTGCTCCATCAATTACTAGGTAGTCAATGTGCATATTGCCTCTAGGATCCATAAAACCTTGATCCATAAGCTTTTCGCAGAGTTTATCCCACGCATTATCCTCTTTTGAAATGGCTAGATTTACTAGCTCTTTACTGTTTAATGGGATTTCAATTACAGCCAAGATAGGATTTTCTACTGGCCTTCCCACAATTTTATTTTCCATAATATCTCCTTTATCAATTTATAGTGGTATTATAACACACAATAAAGGATTTGTACACACTTTTTTGCAAATTATTTGAAATATTTTTCTAACATTTCAAACTTTTCTACATAATCTGCCATCAAACCAAGCTCTTTCTCAAGAGTTTCCATTTGATCTGAATGTTCACCAACTGATACTTGATTACTTAAAATAATCTCTGCGTTCATTTGATGCTTTGCGGCTTGCGCCTGCATATAGTCCATAGATGTCTTTACCATCTGATCTCTAAAATTTTTCATATTATCTCCCAAATAATTTTCTACGTTTATATTCTGCTATAGTACTTAATAGCTTTTCAGTCCAATTATCACGGTGCTCAATAAACACTTGAGCTCCCTGATCTCCTGCGATTAAGGTTACCAACTGTGTAATTGGCATACCTGTTCTTTCTTCCCACATAATCGCGTATGCAGTTTCTTGTGTAAAATACCCTTCGCAATACTCTTTCTTTTTAGGTTTTGCTGAGGTTTTATAATCGATGATAGATGGTTTACCATTCCATACACCAACACAATCTACTCTTCCTGCTACACCTAAGTGTTCAGAATAAAGAGCAGCTTCTTGAGCATAAACCTTTGTAAGGTTCTTATCAAGAATTTCTTTTACTTCCATAAAATTAGATTTAACTACAAGATTTGCGTCTTGGAAATAATCTTCTTCGTTATCAACATATCTTTCTAACACTTCATGAACTGCCGTTCCACGAGTCGAGGCTCTATGAGAAACTCTATTAGCTTCTTCGTCCCCGACTCGTGCTCTCCATCTTTGTATAGCTTCTTCGCTTAAGATTGAAAGTACTGTTGTAATAGAAGGATACTTAACACCATTAGGGGCGGCATATTTTCTGCCAGTATCAGTAGTGTTTGCCACCATGTCATCGTAACCGAGATCAATTGATTCATGTTTAAAGTTTCCCATTTTCATATAATTCCTTTGTCATAATAAAGTCTCTTACAAATCCGCTTCGAACAATGTCTTCCCATTTAAATTCGATATGATCAAAAGAGTTCATGTGCTTAATGATATTAATAAATTCCTTAATACCGTCTTGATCGCCTTTTCGCGTAAAGTCTGATTGATAGTAATCACCGGACATTATAAATCTACAATCTTCACCAAGCCTTGTAATAACAGAACAAAGCTCATGATAATTACAATTTTGTGATTCATCTACAATTACAATTGCATTTTTAATTGTCAAGCCACGTATAAATGAAGTAGTCAAAAACTCAATATTTTTGCTACCTATAAGTTTGCCCCATGCATCTTGATCTTCAAATAGATCATTTACGATTGCTTTATACGGAGCAGTATACGCATCTTCTTTTTCTTCTTGAGTACCTGGTAAAAATCCCATATCTCTTGTAGGCACTGCAGAACGTACAATAATCACTTTCTCGTAGTCTTTATTTAGCACTGCTTCTAAAGCAAGATAAAGTGAAATAAAGGTTTTACCTGTTCCTGCTGAACCATCTAGACATAAATGATTTCCAGATGCGAAAGAATCAAATGCTAATTTTTGATTTGCAGTTAGCGGCTCGAGCTTTAGTAAGTGCTCTAGTCTTAAACGTGATGGTCTCTTATTCATTTTGTATTAATATTATCCCTTAATGATGGTGGTAAACCTTTTTTAATTCTGTCCTGAACTTCCTTCCAGCCTTGTCCAGCCTTTCTTCCAACTGATCCGGACACTTCACCAATAATTTTTGGCGCTCCCACAACTTGCTGGATATTAGGATCTTTTACATATTCTTGCATATCAGAGATAGACATCATTTTTGTTTCAACTTCGCCAGTCTCTATATTTTTAAAATCATACAATGGCATTAAACCACTCCGGTTGTTTACGTTTAGTCCAAAGCATTTTGAACCTTTCTTGTTTTGTTTGATAAAAATTCTGATACGATTTTACTGCATCAGTACCGGCTAATCCATGCACAACACATTCAGGATTTGAACTCATAGCTAACTTAAATGGAGTTCTTCCACTTGTACGTACAATATTATCCGGTAGATTTTTAAGTATTTTCCTTAGCTTGGTATCTGTTGCATGGGTCTTATCATATCTATATTTGTATTCATCGCATAGTGCAATAAAATGATTATAGTGCCATGTGTAATTGCAACAGCTTTCACGTGTCCATACTGTAGATGGATGATTGTAATGACATGCCTTATATAGGATATCTTCTCTTTCATCATCTAGATAAAAATACTGCAGCATAGAACCAGACTTTGAAGGTCTACGTTCCATAACTCCATCAACCATACGATGTACTGTTGATAACATTTGCGCAGACTCTACAATCATTTTAACGACATGCTTGTCGCATTGTTCTTGAGCTGCAATAATTGGATCTTCGTTTAGTATAAAAATATTCATAATGTATATTATATCACGCTTTTCATGAAAAGTAAACCCCTCATTTCTGAGGGGTCATTGCTTATTGTAACTTGTTTATTGCCTCCATATCATCTAGGAAATGATTTAAATGCGCAATCTTTTTTTCCATCTTATATGCTAGCACATCTTTTCCTTTTTTTATTAACTTCTTCTGATAGTATAGTGCCTCGTTTCTGTCTTTCTTTAGGCGTTCAATTTGAATATAACTCATAAGCAATCTCCGGGTTAAGTGAATTGAAAAAACTATCATGATATAGATTGTATCGTTAGGCTCTCCTATTTTGTTATCAAGTTTGGAAATGCAGCCTTAACTAATGTCTTCGTAATGTACTTGTACTTTAGTTTTTTATCTTTGGCATTACAGAAAAGAACTGCATCTTCGGGGTGAATAGCTTCGAGTAAGTCGATAAAGACTGTTTCTCGTTTAAATTGGTTTAAATTCGGTGAAGCTGCCTGGACAAAGTTTCTAAACTTTGGATATTCAAATCTAAGTTCTAGGAGCTTTCCTTCAGTGTCAGCTTTTTTGAAAGGCGGTTCGCCTTCAGGCAATGATAATAGTATGGCATCGTCTAACGCGATACGCAAAATGTCTTTAAGAGCAGTACAATCATGCTCTTGCAAATATTTGATCCTTTTTTCTTTGGATCCTAATTTATTAGCGGCTGCTAATATTTCTGATATTAATGGTTTATCCATTGTAAAATTCCTCCACGCACTCAATCAATAGGTTGCATCGTTTTTTTATTAAATAGTTTAATACTTTCATTTTCATTGGGACTTTTTGTCCGTTAAAAGTATTTATAACCTCGTTCTGAATAGATTCTGGTATTTCGTTTAGATCAATCAATGTTTTATTTCTTTGATAGTTTCTATACTCTTCTTCTGACATAACTTCTTTTAAGTTATCTATATTTTCAGCCCAATGCTGAATTTTCTTTTTAGTCATTGGTGATTGTCTAATCTCATCCATGATAGCATTATCTGGTGATAAGATATTAGGAATACCGTCACCTTTATCACCTTTACATATATGCTCAAAGCAATATGTCCTAGGATTAGGATCAGATACCATTTTCTTTTGAATGGGTGAAAACTGTTTTACATTGTTGTATTTGTGAAGTTGGATAAAATCTTTATCCGAAGATATGATCATCACTGGTTCATGTTGACCAAATTCTTGAGTTTGCATTGAGAGCGTACCGATTACATCATCGGCTTCACAACCTTCTAAATGAATAACCTTATAAGGAAGGTTTTCTCTAATCTCTTCTCTAACCAAATTTAATATCCTAAAAATTTCAGTCCAATCTTGATCTGATTCAGATCTATTCTTTTTACGATGTGCCTTATACAACGGGAAATAATCTTTTCTCCATGTGTTCATTCCGTCGGCACAAATTACCATTTGTCCATATTCATTACGATATTTTTTGTTGTACATACGAATACTATTAAGAATCATATGTCGTATCATATTTTCATCATTTAGTTTCTGTACTATAATATTAGACAGCGCAATCTGGCTGTAATCAAGTAAAATCATTCTTTTGCTTCCATTATTTTTTCATATAATACATCGAAATAATCATGTAAAAAATGATTAGATCCTCCGTATCTCATTAGCATAGACGAAATAAGATTTACAATAACAAACATATCCTTTGCTTCAGGAAGTATATTGTCCCTAAAATCCATCTCTTCAAATGAACCAGCATCATTCATTAATAGTTCTTCGATCATCAGCAATATAACTTGAGATGTGTCTTGGCATTCTTCAATGAACGCTTCAAACTCTTCTCTCTCAAACTCAAGTTCGTCTTCGATCTGCTGTATTCTTTCCTTTAAAGGAAATTGAATTACATTATTATCCGTCATATTATTATATATTATAACACGTTTTTAAACAAATGTACACATTTATTTTCATTTAATTACGTCCCATAGCCATAGCTGAATAAGCGCGTGGCGCGTGTTCTCCAGCTGCCAGCACGATCTTACATATATGATCTAATCTTTCAACGTGTTCGAATGCTCTCCATGGGG
>FZLS01000020.1 GCA_900197625.1 Rhodobacteraceae bacterium Water-Bin34
AATAGATATAGCATTATTACCAGCTCTCGCATTTCTACCTAGTGCTATTCCATCTGCACCACTATCAACTAATGTGTCTTTACCGATTGCGATACCATTTGCTTGATTTACTTTTGCCAGAGAACCTATCGCAATGCTGTTAGCACCCAATGCGCCATAACTTGAACTGTTGTTGTCTATAGCCGCCGCAAAACTACCCGTACCTGATGCGTAAGATTTACCAATAGCTGTTGCTAGAGTTCCTGTTGCCTGTGCTGTGTAACCTAAAGCGAGAGATGAGTTTCCAGAAGCTGTAGTCTTATTACTCGGAGTACCTGCACCAATAGCAGTTGAATAATAATCTGCTACTGTATTAGCACCAATAGAAACTGCTTTTGAAGTACCATGTACTGTAGTATGAGTAGCATCAAGTCCAATAGCAATACCATCTTCGCTTGAACTTATTGCCCCGTCACCTATCGCGATTGCATTGGCACCCGTTGCACTTGGTTGAGCCGCAGGGGAACTTTCGTTTGCAGCGTAGAGATCAGCGCCTCCTCCGCCACCACCGACTTCAGTCCAAGCAGAACCATCGTAAGTATTGATTTTGTCTGTAGTTGAGTTCCAAACCATATCTCCATCTGTCATACCAGTTAGAGCAGCTATTTCTGTAGTTGTTCGAGAATAAAATCTAATCGGATTAGAGAAGTAATCAGCCTTTGCCGCAATTATGGCATCTGCGTTATATTCTGAAACGATATTGTAGTTGGTTGCAGTACCGTTAACAACACTCGTAAGTTTAAAAGCAGAATTTGAAATTGTTGGAAATAACGCGAGCTGAAGATAATTAGTTATAGGATTTGCAGCGTCTTGATCAAAAGATTCTATTTTAAGTGAACCATTTTGGTGATAAAAAGAAGCCCTCAGTTGTTCGTTTGATGTACCATCAATTGCTTTGAAGTTCATAAAAATGCCAGCATCGCTTGTTATATCTGCCGTATCTGTTACGACATCATAAAGATCGAATTGTTGGTTTTGATTTGCATCAATCCACACTTTATCCGTAAACGTTGTACCATAACGAGCTGCGCTTGGTGTTGTAGGATTAACTGGATCATATCCAAATTTTACGATTTCTGTAGCAACTGAGTTGATATTAACTTCTATTGGTATTTCGCCATATGTACCAATCGCAGTAATTTTGTTAGAATTAACGTCTAAATTACCGCCAAGCTGTGGTGTTGTATCTTCAATAACGTTTAATATACCAGTATCGGTATCTGCGGTTACAAAATCATAGTAAGTTGATCCATCATTAGTAAACTGCCACTTATCATCAATTTCGTTCCAACGCACAGAAACATCTGTGCTTGTTCCTCTATTAACAGTAATATATGAGTGGTTAGTTGCTGAGGTTGCTGGAGTTCCTGTTTGATCGTGATTAAGCGTAAGTTTACCACCAGTAGCTGTAGTGCTACTAATACCGACATGACCGTTAGTTGATGTTGGATTAAGAACGATGTCGCCGCCGTTTGTAATTTGCCAACTGTTTAAATCGAGAACACCGCCAAGTTGTGGTGTTGTATCTTCTACAAGATTTGATATGGCACCAATTGGCCCATCTAAACCTTGAATTCCCTGAGCACCGGTAGATCCTGAATTACCGAGTAAACCCTGTACGCCTTGGAGTTCCCCAGCAATACCTTGAACACCAGTGCCTGTTGTACCTTGCAAGCCTTGTAAACCTAATGTGCCCTGAACACCTTGATTCCCTGCTAAACCGTCATCGCCGTCTGTACCATTTGGTCCTTGAATACCTTGATCACCCTGATTACCTATGCTACCTGCAAAGCCTTGCGTACCCTGTTGAGCATCGTTTCCTTGTAAACCTTGAATACCTTGCGTAGATCCGGCTGCACCCTGAACACCTACGCCGATTAAACCCTGTGTACCCTGTGTGGAATTACCTTCAGTGCCCTGTAAACCTTGAACGGAACCAGCTGGTCCTTGAACACCTATTCCAGTTAATCCTTGAGTACCAGTAAAGCCTTGAACGCTTACTCCATCTTGGCCTGCAGCCCCTTGAAAACCTTGAGTACCTTGCGATCCATCTTGACCGTCATCTCCATCAATTCCAGCTGTACCAGCACCAGTAAAACCTTGTAAACCTTGAGCACCAGTTCCACCAAAACCTTCTGTACCCTGTGTACCTTGGTTACCTGCTCCTGTTTGGCCTTGTAAACCTAATGTACCCTGAAATCCTTGAAATCCAGAACCGCCTTGAATACCCTGCAAACCAATCGTTCCTTGAGTACCAGCTCCGCCATCAACACCATCTTGGCCAATATCACCTTGAACACCCTGAATACCCTGAGATCCAAAACCTGGAGCACCATCACCGCCTGTTATACC
Source organism: Rhodobacteraceae bacterium Water-Bin34 (assembly GCA_900197625.1). Classification (GTDB taxonomy): domain Bacteria; phylum Pseudomonadota; class Alphaproteobacteria; order Rhodobacterales; family Rhodobacteraceae; genus Amylibacter. Next base: position 2,392 of record FZLS01000020.1, read on the forward strand.
CTGTAAACCCTGAGTACCAGTTCCAGTAGTACCTTGAGGGCCAGCTTGGCCAGGTTGACCGTCGTTACCAATTCCAGCTGTACCCTGTAAACCTTGAATAGTACCAGCTTGGCCCTGTAAACCCTGAACACCTAATCCTGTTGTTCCCTGAGGCCCGTCACCGCCTGCATCACCGTCATCACCTTTAAAACCTTGCAAACCTTGAATACCGGTAGGACCTATAGGACCATCATTACCAATTGTACCAGACGCGCCTTGAAGCCCAACTCCTAAAAAACCTTGAACACCTTGAGAACTACCAGCAGGACCTTGAATAGATTCTCCTATAAAACCTTGAGTACCCTGAGCTGCATCTTCTCCATCTGTACCAGCCGCGCCTTGAAGCCCAAGTCCAGTAGTACCTTGAGTTCCAGCGCCTGTAAATCCTTGAACACCTTGCGATCCAGGAGTACCACCGCCACCGCCGCCACCTGATCCTAATCCTGTCCAAACTGTACCTTGAAAACCTTCAAACAATTTTGAAGCTGTATTAAATCGTAATTGACCTTCAGCACCTGGAGAAGGTCTTTGTCCTGTTCCACCAGCGGGAATTTGAATTGCGCCATCTGCAGATGTTCGAGGTGCGATAGCTTCGAAGTTATCGTCCATTTCGTTATAGGTTAACGATGAACCTTTATCGCCTCTTTTTGTAATAGCCATTATGATACTTCCCCGTTTTCGCTATAGTATTGACCTATATAAGCGGTCCATCCGCTAGGATTGTTGCCAACATTCTGTTCGTTTGGTGTATTTATATAATTATCGATAACATATCCTGCTGTCACGTATAATCCTGCTTCTAATGCGCTCTGTGTATTTATATAACCCTCAAGAACATAGCCTTCAAGAACGTAAAGACCTGGAGATTGATATGAGCCATCTACATATCCTGGATTATTTTCTGTATGATCAAATGCGTGGAATTCAAATAATTCTCTTTCCGCTTCAGTTAGCTCTTCATTAAACACATAACATTGTGCTTCTAAAATAGCTTTAGCCGCAGGATCGCTCTCTGCGGCTATTAATGGTAATAATGTTGCGTAATCAGGATTTGCCATAATCCTATTTATCCGCCTGCGGTTACCTTCGGCGAACCTGAAGCTGCAGCATTTGCAACCCATGAACCATGACCACTTGTTGCGTCACCAGTTCTATGAACCCCATATCCTCCTGCTGTTACTTTTGATGAACCACCTACGGCATCATCGCCGCATGCAGTTGATCCTGCAGTAGTAATAACAAGGCCTCCTTGTGCGGAGACCTTGCTTTGACCTGCTACTACGTATTTTGATTTATGAAAAGGGTTGGGTGTAGGCGACGCATGACCTATATGCGAGTCTATACCTTTCCTTATTACTGATGGCATTATGCTACCTCTAATAACCTTTCTTTCGCCATAATATATTCCTTTACTAATCCAGAGCGTACGATGTCACTTATGCCGAATCTAATTACGTCAAACGATGGAATTGCCATTAAAACTTTAATAAAGTCATGAAGGCCTGTTACATCATTTCTATTTCTTGATTGTTGTAGATCATCTTGTTTCGTGTCTCCACAAAATATAATTTTTGATGATTCTCCAACTCGTGTAATTATACTATCAAGTTCGTGGTATGTCATTGATTGGCATTCATCTACAATGATGATTGCGTTATCAAAAGTGAGTCCTCTTACAAACGATGAAGTTTTAAACTCGATCATACCTTTTTGTTTTAATAGTTGATAAGCATCCTTTCTTTCGAATAAGTCATTTACAATATCGGTATATGGTGCTTCAAATACCGCCTCTTTCTGTGCCTGAGAACCTGGCATAAAACCTTGCTCTCTTGTCTGAACTGCAGATCTTATAATGACGACCTTTTCATACTCTCCTTTCTGTAGTACATCTTGTAACGCTAAAAAAGTAGCGCACATTGTTTTACCTGTACCTGCTGTTCCGATGGCCGCGAGATTGTATCCTTGATAATAAGACTCGAATAAATCACCCTGTGATGGTGTGAGAGGATTTATCTTTCGCATCGAAAACTTATTGTTTAAGATGCCCATTAAATGATCTTTCTCTCTTTCTTGTCTGCGTTTTTCTTTGCGGGATAGTCTGCGCTGTTTTGCCATGAAACCTCCTATAAGGATTCTACCATGTATTGATATTATCCTTTTTATGATGATGTTGAACGTTGCGTAATACATCACGAAAACCGTCGTCTGGCTTTCTAAGGCCTAAACGAACGGAGTCACCGATAGACGGTGGCTTTCCAATTTGTTGTTTGATTTGCGGGTTTTCTGTAAGGAAAGTTTCCCTCTCGGCCATTGTCATGATCGAGTCAAAAATTTCATTTGTTTCAATATTCTTAAAAGTATAGCTGGGCAATACGTTTCCTTCCATGTTTGTATTTATAATATCAGTTCGTAAATCTCGCGCCAATTGGCAACTTTAATTGCATTTCCGTCATAATTTTTATTATGATCATGTTGGATTAATATAGAGTTTAAACCTAATTCTAAACCTAGATCGGCGTTTTCGGGTTTATCTTCTACCCAAAAACAACCAGTATCACGGTATGGTTTTAAAGCTTCGTCTTTATCTCCACCACATTCTAAACAAATTACTTCTTCAAAAACCTTTTTGCCAAAGATTGCTTCAAGATTCTTTTTACGTAGTTTACCAGCGTATTTATCTGTAGATAAAGATGTAATACAATGAAATATGAAGCCGTGATCTTCATGTAACTTTCGTACATATTTCTTTGCATCTCGAAAAGGTGTTAACCAACCTATTGCTGCTGAACAATTGAAGTATTCACACATTTCTTTTGCTTTTGAATAGGGCATATCGAATGTTTTGCCCATATCGTATTGATCTTCTAGGATCGGATAATGTCCACGTTTAGCCATCCAATTGTAAAAGGAGTACTGCCAATCTAGCAGTACCCCATCACAATCAACTAATATTAATTTTTCGTTGATTTTCATTTATTTTCCTTTATGCTGAAAACCGAGCTTGAACGCCGCGCTCATCAGTTCTATACATTTTTCCATCTGGTGATGACCAAATGAAAGGAGTTTTACGTGCTCGTGTCTTATAAGAAACTAGCTTTTCGCCTTGTGCATTTTCCATAACAAGACCTAAACGATCTGCTTCCATTTGTAAGATACGATCAACTTGTGTAGTTGCGCCTTTTACTTTAGCTGCAACTTTGATGTTTACTTCTGCTTCTGAAAAGCTCATGTTTCCTACACTAAATTCTAGGTTTGTTTGAACACCGTATGACTCAAGCAAAGCTTGCATTTCGTCACGCAAGTTGCGAAGTGTTGAACGATCGAATTTTGTAATTGAAGTAGCCATTTTATTTTTTCCTGTGTTTAAGTTTGTTTATAAGTTAAGTCTACACTGATTCTAAACCAGTGTAAACAGTTATTACGCACTTTCTTTAAGAACATCTGTTGCAATTGTCCAAAAACGATCTCTTCCACGAAACTGAGTAGATGATACTAACCAGTCTTGTCCGTCAAAAAGGTAAAGATAGTTTGCACCTTCGCGACAGTCACCGCATTTTAAGAAAGTTTCTGCTTTGTCGTAGATTACAGGAGGATTTTTATGTACTGAGCGTTCTTTTGAAAACTCTAAGTCTTCGGTCAACGCTGACAAATAGCCTGTTTCTGCAACTGCTTTTGCAAGTTCAGGAGTATTATATGACTGAGATAAAAGACGGCCCATGTAAGAAACGTAGCCATCGTAATGGCAATAAGTTGCCGTTACTGAACCGTCTGGCATTATTTTACCGATCATCGCTGAAGTACCCATTTTATATTCCTTATCTTGATTTGTTTATCTAGAATCAGAATAACTTGTATGGGTATAGATGTAAACAGCTATTTTCTTTTTTTATCGTCTTTTTCATCGAAATTAGCTAATTTTTCTTGTCGCTTATTTCGTTTTCTATCTCTACGATTTTTCATTCGTTCTTCTTTTGCTGAAACGGAGTTGTCCTCGTCTGAACCCCACTCATCATATTCTTCACGGAATTTTTTAAAAGTTTTAGCCATTTTTATTATTCTTCTATTAGGTTTGGAAATGCTTCCATAACACAGGATTTGGTAAGTCCTTTGATAGACTTCTTTGAGATCATATTATTTGCCAATAACTCGGCATCGTCGTTATCTATGTCTTCAAGTAATGATATAAACAAAGCTTCACGTTTTATTTGATTGAGCTCGTCATATCCTCCACCTTTAACGAAGATCTTAAGACGACGAGCTTCTCTAAATAGTAAAGCTTTTGCTTCGTCTTCGTATTCGTTTTTCTCCCAAGGTGGCGGAGTATCAGGTATCAAAAATTCAACGTTCTTATCATATATATTCTTTAGAACAGTTCTAAGCGGACCTGAGTCGTTTTTCTTTAACCATTCAACCTTTTCTGCACGACCAAGAGAGTCGCACTTTGCACAAATTTCCGAAATTGATATTCTTACTGCCATATTAAAAATCCTGTATATCTGTAACTAAGTTTTTAAGTTTCTTTTTAATAAAGAAGTTAAATAGTTGTGAACGACCAACTTCTTTTTCTTTGTCGAATTCTGAACGAATTTGATCTTTATACTTCTGAGGGATTTCTGTAAGATCAATCATCATCTTATTTCTATGATAACGACGTAAGGTCTCTTCATCCATATTTTCAGTAGTACCTTTATATAAAGCTAATCTCTTTTGTGTCATAGCTTTCTGGCGCTCACGAATTGCTAAGCAATTATCTGATGATAGAATATTTGGTACTCCATCTCCTGAGTCGCCTTTGATAATGTGCTCTTCTAGATAACCAGAAGGATCTGGATTATCGAGCCAACGCTTACGAATTGGATCATATTGTTTAACATTAGCGTATGTTTGCAATTGAATAAAGTCTTTATCTGCAGACAATATTAAGAATTTTTCAGCACCCATGTTAAGCTCAGTTCCGTTATCATGAATAATTGTACCGATAATATCATCAGCTTCACATCTATCAATATGTATTACTTTATAAGGGAAGTAATCTTTAAGTTCTTCTCTTACAGTATTCATAATATTAAATAGATTAGTCCAATCAAGATCGGATTTATCACGACTTGTTTTACGATTCGCTTTATAATAAGGGTAAGCTTCTTTTCTCCACGTGTTTTTTCCATCAGCGCAGATTACGATTTCACCGTATTCTTCGTTAAATTTCTTACGATTCTGTCGTAAAGAATTAAGGAACATATGACGGATAATATTCTCATCTATCTCTATGTTTGTATGGTTACCGATACTCGCGAATAACGAGGCTAAGATAACCTGATTATAGTCTATTAGTATAGCCATTTATTTTCTCATTTTTACATTGTATAAATTATATATTACTCTTCATCATCAGAAATGTCAACAACATCTTTCAGTTCTTCCTCAAACGCTTCTATATCGATTGAATCTTTAGCGAAGTCCTGTAAAGGATGATGTATTCCGTTTGTTAGTAAGTGAAGAGATTTAATCGACTCAAGAATAAGAACCATGGCTGGAAAATATTTCATAGTGTCTTGTTCGAAAACTACACCTGATCTTATCATTTCAGTTAAAACATATTGCCAAAGAGCTTCAGAAATTTGATCTGCATGACCAAGTTTAAATTCTTTTACTGAGTCTGCCAACTCCTGCGCATTTTGCGGTGGAGTTAACAGTTTGTCTTTGGGAAACGATATAATATTATCTTTGCTCATTTAGTTCACTTATGAGTTTATTCCAACGATTTTGGAATATGTCGATTGTATTGCGGGTTAAGAAGGCTCTATCACTCGTAGTAAACTTCTTAAAGAATTGATTATCTGCTTTGTGTGTTTCGATAACCTGTTTTGTAACTGAATATGCTACATTCGCATGATCTTGCGGATCTTCTGTATAATCATATGAAATCGTTGCTCCACCGCTTGTTTCTGTTAAAGCGCCATAATTTGGGTGAATGCATAATACTCCACTTTTAATAGCTTCGATCAGTGCGATACATGAAGTTTCTTTCCAAATATTTGGATACAAGAATACGTCTGCTTTATCTAAAGCAGTTAATACTTGCGCATTTGGAACAGAACCATGGTAAGTCATATTAGGATGATTATGTATTCTAGTAAATAAATCTACATATGGCTCGTCTCTATGAGCCCAACCGTAAATAGCAAACGAAGAATACACGTCAAGATGAATATCCTTATATTCTTTAGATAACTGATCAATAATTGGATACACCAATTCTAAACCTCGGTGAGGAGTAGTATGATAAATGAATTTAATTTTACCTTGATGATCGTTATTTTCAGGTACAACAAAGTTCTTTTCAACTGCGTTTGGAATTACGGAGCACATGGCATAAGGTATATCATACGCTCCGATGTATTGATCTCTTTGCCATTGAGTTACAAAAACAAGATGATCGAATTTATTCCATCCACCGTTTAATAAGATATTATTTTCAGGATCTTCAGCAAGATCATGACAGTACAAAATATTAAGGTCTACATCTGTTGGTATATCACGAGGACGTGAGAAATGTATCGCTACATTTGCCAATAAATTAGAGTCCACGTTGTCGATTACACGTTGTCGCATCATTTCTGTGCCACCGCTAGAATTTTTTGATTGCTCAGACTCTACGACCTGACCTTTATAAATCATACTCATATATTATGCTCCGGTATTAAATTCCGTAATGCTATCCCAACGAAATGAGCGCCAACCTTCGTTATCGAGGTCGAACACAGCAACTACGTCTGGGTTTACTTTACGTTTTGGTTTGATTGATGTTTCGTCTACAGGCTTTTGAGGAGGTAGTTTTGAAGCCTCAAGAGTGCAACGCATTTCTCGCTTATCACCATTTACTTTCGTGAAAGTGATATTAACGATTCCAGCACGTAGTGCTGTCAAGATTGTATCTTTATCCATAATTTAGTTCCTTTTCATTTTAAGTTGTAAGTCTAATCTAAACTGCAAACTTAAAAATGTCAATACTTTCTTTCTTCAAATTTCATTAATTCTAGATCTTTAGTCAAAACATTAAATACGACAGTAGAAACTTCTTGAAGAGGGTCTATTCTCATATGTGTTAGTACTCTATCTATAAACTGAAACTCTCTATTCTGTTTGGCTGCTATAGTACAACCTTCGATAAACGTTTCAATATCGTACGGGTTCTCGTAAAATATTGGCTGCTTCGCCTTTTTGGGCTTTGTAGCTCGTTCTCGTTCCTCCATTAAATTCCTTTCGATATATATCTTCTAACGCAGTTTCGAAATCCTGAACTGTTCCGTTATTATGTATTCTGTGCGTTACTACATCAAACTTATGAGGTAATACGTATTTATTATTGATTTCCGTGATATGACCTATAATATGTTCTTGAACTACATTGCCGTCAAAGTATCTACGAGAGTCAGAAGAATAATCGCATCCTTCTCTTGTAAGTTGAACTAAGATGAAATTTTTAGATCCAACTTTATTTATAACAGGTATTAGCTCATCTACAAATCCACCATCAGAGATAGCGTAGTTCTTCTTTAAGTCAATTTCATCAGCTACTTGTTTACCGAAATAATCTAATCCACGCCTCGGTTTAATTACTTTTTCTGAAACATAGATCATTGCTTCGCGACAAGACATATGCCCAAGATCTATATGAGGAACTTCTTTTACAGAACGATCATCATAACGATCCATAAACCAATCGTATCTGCAACCAAAATATTTGCAAGTTTCTTTATATAATTGATATTTAAAAGAAAGGTGTTTCCAACCTTTACCGTGTTTAAAATAATCTGCAGCGCAATCTTTCCCAGCGCTTGGTGGGCCGTTAAAAAGTATTATCATGCAATCGTGTCCTCAACTATGTTGTTGATTTCTGCGCAAGCTTCTTTCCACTCTTGTGGAATCATGCCAGACAAAATAAATTCACGATCTGTGTCTGTAAGATAAGGCATCATTTCGTTTATGTTACCGTATCCTTTTTGATATAGAACCCAATCGTTAGGATCTAATGCGATGTTTCTTCTATGTTCTTTTCCAGAATATGCTGATGTGCGTGTGATGATCATTTAATTTCTCCAAGGTTTCACAGTCTAATAATATTATACATCATTCTAATAAAAATGTCAATCCTTTCACATGATTCTTGTGGATACGGCATTGAATAATACCGTTGTAGTAATCGTCTCTTAATAAAACATTATGATCGAATTGGTACTTAGCTTCTAGATAGCCAAGCTCACCTTTAGTCATGCAGAGAGTGATTATCTCTCTGTGGAAGTTATCTTCTCCTTTTTCTTCGACCATCGTTTTAACTTCATCTGATGATCCATAATATTTTTTCCAGTCTGATTCGACTACCTTTTTTCTTTTACGTGTTTTACCCTTTAGAGGAGGAAGTCGCCTTGTAGATTTAAGCAATTTCTTTCCTACGTATTTCTTATCGTTAGATCTATCGGTAATCACATATAAAAATCCTATGTAATCTTCTATCATCTCAGAAGTAAACTCTTCACCCTTGTAGTACCACATAATATTCTCCATAATGCTATGGAGTTATTTATGCTGGTTCCATCTCTTGTCGGATACATACTGCTTGAGTTCCTTCAGGAAAATGCCCAGGGTTTCCAGTATATTCAAATCCTAATACAGAACGAGCTTGAAAACATTCGATCATAGTGTCGTATTTCCAATATCCTTCAATAAACGGTTCCTGATAACCTGAACTACTACTAAACATTATGTTGATAAACACCAATGTCCACACCTCAATCAATGCAAATCTCCTCTTGTTCCTCAAACGTAACAAAAACTTTCAGAGTTCGACCATCGTCTTGCTCTGAAAGCCAAACACGTTCAACTGAATTTTTTACATAGACTCTTCCGTTGTTGTCTATGACTTCAACTCGATCTACGCTTTCAAAATCTTTATTCAATTTCTTGCTCCCATTGTCTAAGATATGGGAAGAAATCGCCATGCTTTGCCAGTTCTATTTCTGGATAACCTTCAGACAATAACCAAAGGGTTAAATTCCAAGGCTCTGGACGAGGTTCAGGAAGCGGTTTCGGAAAACCATACTTCCATCCTCCTGGCGGATCCACCATAGTTACTTTCATTTTATCTCCTACTAAAATCTCGCTTATAAACTTTGTAAGCTTTAATTGTTAAATCGGTTTGTGCTAACGGAGCACGTTCAATGAACTCTATAAGTTGATCAAAGTTCATTCCTAAAAAATCACACTGCTTATTTAAAACAGTCATTGCACCTTTAATTTGCATTATACATACTCCAACATGTTGATTTCAGCTGCACGATCTTCATCTTCCATTTCAACCATGTAATCGAAAGCTTCATCGATCAATGTTGATGCGTACCATGTACTAAGATCCATGTGCATATCTGCTGAAACATAGTTCCAAAAGTCTGTTGAACCATAACCTTGCTCAAGGTTTTCTTCACTAACGATTGCTTTTTGAAATGAAGCAACGATGTCTGATTTATAAGTTACGCCGTTAGTTAAGTTTGTGATTGTATATGACATTTTATTTCTTTCTTTGTTTCAGCTTATAGAATCAATATACGGCTTTTTAACAGGCTTGTAAACAGCTAATTTATCTTAAAGTAAAACCAAGAATATCTTCAACGAATTCATCACCACAATCTTTTTGAAATGCTACTACCAGATTGTCACGTGAGCACGTATCTAAGTCTGAGACATGCTCTGCAAGCTTTTCTGCATCTGACTTACGGAACAATTCTAAAGCTGCCTGATAGTCAGCTGAGTCGCTCAAATATACATCTTTAAGATCTTCAATACAACGTTCTGCGCATTCGTTATACTCTACGATTAATGCTTCAAGATTTGTTAATTCAGTTTTGATCCAGAAGTTTTGAGCGTTCATTTTTTTCATCCTATATCTTGTTTCTAGAATCAGTATAAGCTATTTGAGTATGTATGTAAACGGTTAAAAGCCACCATCTCCATAAGTTCTCGTATTATCTATTTCTTCTGAGAACTCTTGATAACCGCCAATGTGTTTATCATACCACCAAATCTGAGGTACAGTTTCCGCGGCTTTAGATCCTAAAGCTTCATTCATTTGATCTCTATATTTTGAATATGTAATGTCGAAATATTCATAAGTTAATCCGTGTCTTTCTGCTAGTTTCTTTGCTCTTAAACAAAAACCACAAGTTGGAGTTCCATAGATTTTAATCATTTTTATCTCCCAATAAGTATGCACCATCTGGTAAATCCATTGCTGCCATTAATTCATGAAATTGATCAGGCGACATTTCAATAACTGTATGACGGTTTGAGTCGTTATCAAATTGTCTAATATAGACTGCATCTTCGTACAAAAGAAATTGAACATCTTCATGTTCTCCACTTTGATCTAATACTGTTACCGCTGTCTCGTCCCAATCAATTTCTACTGTAAACATTACTGTTCCTCTCTTAAAATCTTATATGTTTCTTCCCAATTTTTTACGTGGTGGTTTGTTCCACATTTATTCATTTTTGCCAACGGATAATCGTTTCCACCGTTATCCATCTTATCTCCGAAAAAATGGATATTATCATCTTCGTTAAAATCATCAAGAATTTGTGATTTATCATTGCCTATTGGGTATATATCTATTCCAGTCTCGCCACCAATTACGGCTGAAATACCTAAAGATTCGATGCCAAAAACATAGTTGAAAGTGTTTACGATATCTCTGCGCTCGTTATTTATCTCGTCATATTTAATATATAATTTACGTTCACCAAGTGTTGCATTCCTGCCTACTACACTGAAGTTACAAGTTCCTCTTCTTTCTTCTAAATGATTTCCAGTTCTTAAAACAAAAGGAGATCTTATAAGTTCATCGCTCAACCACCTTCTACATTCTTCTGGTAACTTCCACCCTGAAGCGTTTACTATTTTCCCGCGATGTCGAGTTTCATTTCCACTGCAATTATAGCACGTGACTACGTTTTCAGTTATATCTGAGCCCAACTGTTCTTTTGTTTTAACATAGTCAGATCCTGTTACTAACCATACTTTGTTATCTTTTATAAATTGTAAGAAGAATTTTTTAAACTCTTGATCCATTTTTTGTCTGCTTGGAGTAAGTGTTCCATCGACATCGAATATGTATCTAATCGTCTTCATATATAAATCTTTCTTCGTTGCTGGCTTTGGTTTCTTCTTTTTTAAATCTCATTTTCCAAATCATAAACTTAAACTTTAGTTTAAGAAACAGAATTTTTATACGTTTCGTAATACTTTTCTGCAATGAACTCGTGTCCTTCTTTATTGGGGTGCGCGTCTTGTTTACTTATCCTATAATTGTTTAGTTCTTCAGATAAATTATAACCGCCCAATGCATTTAAAATAGGATAGCCGAAAAATTTATTTCCATCTATTTCGTAGAATTCGGCTGGTTCAGACATTATTCTAGCCCATTCTCTTTCATTGTACTGCAACTCTTTTCCGTAATGTTTTTCTAACCAATTAAATCTACGAATTTCAAGATTGCCGCATACAAAACCGTGCACTAAATCTATGTTTAGTAATTCGCACATATTTTGAACTAAAAGTACATTTTTATAAAAATTATCTCTAATGGCTGTGAGAGGAGAGAGTTTAAAAGATACGTTTTTATCTAATAAATCATTCCACATCAAATCATAAAAATCCTTAGATTTAATATCAAGTGTACCTGCACCAAAAACCCCCTTTGAATATCTGACATTGTTTGCGTTTAAATTGTAATCGTTCCATACAGTATATCTTTCGGGTTGTGTCCAACCAACACAAACTAAATCTATTATATCAAAGTCTTTTATTAATTTTTGTATCGCGCCAGTTGCGATCTTATCGTTACTTACACCTGACTTCCCAAGATTAATTACCTTTTTATTTAAACGTTTGCCTAAAATCTCAGGCCATTTTGGATAAGATACGTCATTCCCTGGCTCACGTGATATAAAATTTGGATCTGTAAAACTACAACCACTTGCTAAAATAAAACCCATTAAAAAACTTTAACCTTGTATTTCTTTTCAAAGTCAAGAGCGTGCTGCCAAGTATCAACCATGGGCTGCCCTTTAATATTAAGACTCGTATTTAATAACATAGGGCATCCTGTTTGTTCATGCCATTCTTCAAGAATAGGCCTTAATATAGATTTACAATTCTGTTTTACAACTTGAACTCTTGCTGTTCCGTCAACGTGAGTTACTGATGAGTAGTCATGCTTTGCTTTTGAAACAAATTGCATGTATTCGTTCATTGGCCCTTCGAAGTATTTATCAGCAAATTCTTCCAAGATTGAAGGCGCAAAGGGTCGAAATTTTTGTCTACGTTTAATTTCATTAACAGTATCTCTAACGTCTCGTCTAGGATCAGCAAGAAGGCTACGATTACCAAGGGCACGAGGGCCAAACTCAGCACGACCATTCGCAACGCCGCAATAGGAATGATTAATAAGATGGTTAACAATTTCTTTAATTTTGGGGTCACGTTTAATCTCCGTTCCAAGATATGGATCAATCCAGTTTAATTTTTTACCATACGCTAAAGCAGCGGCACCAAGTGACGATCCGCAATCTCCTGGGTTTGGCATAATCCAAATGTTTTTGCCAAGCTCTGCTACTTTAGTATTAGCTACACAATTAAGAGCAACTCCTCCGCTTATAATCAAGTTTTCATGCAGACAATACTCATTAACCAATTCTAGTATTTTATCTTCAACAACACTTTGAGCTGATGCTGCTATGTCTTCATTTCTAAAACAAGAAGGTAAGTAACGTATTCCTTTGTGGTTATTGTGATATTCTAAATGGTCTCTCATAATTTCGTAATGAATTGGCTCTCCATACGCTGCCATACCCATCGTTATATATTCATCTTCTTGAGGGTTTAATCCTATATATTGAGTAATCGCAGAATAAAATAATCCTATCGAATAAGGATATTTAAATGATTTGATTTTTGCCATGCGAGGTTTGCCACGTTTAACCCACGCTTTCCAAATAGAAACAGTATCCCATTCACCTATTGAATCGATAACTAATATATTACACGAGTCAAACTTTGAAGTGTAAAATCCAGAAGCAGCATGAGACTCATGATGGTAAAAAGAAACGTCGTAATTAATCCTGGACTTTTTTCTTTGTTGACCAGCATACCATTGACGTGTTCGTTTTAACCAGTCTTTTTCAAAGAAGGCAATTTTATCAGCGTAATCTATCTGCGTGTAATGCAACCATTTATCATGTTTGATTCTACTAATTCTTTCAGAATGACTAGCAGATAAAATTTTACCATCTTTGATCAGAGTAGCTCCAGCATCATGAAAGCCTTCACTAATGCCTAGTATTTTCATTTACCAGAGCGTTCCAACAATATATCTAACTTGGCTTCTATTTCATCACACTTGTCTAGCACTTGCTCAAACACTGTTGGCGTATGATCAATGTTAGCTTCTACACTTGGAAACATGCTAACATCTTCTGTATAGTCTATCTCATCAAGATAATCGTTTCTAGTTTTAAACAATTTAAACATAATAATCTCCTATTGATCTGTCTTATCACACTTGACTATGCCGTCACCATGATATATTTCTTTAAACTGAGAGAGTGAAACTTCACAACCCCATCTGTCATTGTGTCTTGAAATCACGGTATAATTCATATCCATCGGTTCAGACAATGAAGTTGTGATAACTAGTAAGGTCCAATAAACCATTTATTCGCTCCCAGTCCAGTGTTTGCGAGTATGAGCCTTTGCACTTAAAATAGAAAATCGTTTTGCTATCTTCATGATAAAATCACTATCTTCTCTGCGTGCCAACTCATATAAAAACGTTTCCATTTTAGAATCAATTCTACGAATTTCTGTAGTATCATACGTATCATAAAACTGAAATTCTAGTTGTTCTTCAATCATGTTCACATACTCTCTTTCTTAAATCGCTGGAACTAAATCTATGGTCCCGTTTGTTAAAATATAGATCTATATCTCTTTTACGGCATATATCTTTGCCTGTAAACTCTTTATCTCTATACTCTTCTCCTAATATTCTAACATTTATTTGGTATAATGTCAATATATCTTCGACATCTCTTTCTGAAGAGTATGGTATAATCTCATCAACATATTGTACACCCTTTAATTGCGTATATCTTTCTACAATAGATTGTACTGGATTATTCTTATCAGGACGATCTGACGAAGGATCCATTTGCAATCCTACCATTAAATAATCGCATTGAGTTTTAGCTTCGCGCAGCATAGCAATATGTCCTGCGTGAAGTAAATCGAACGTGCTGAAAGTTATTCCTATTTTATTTGGCAAGCTTTAGCCTTTCGTTATAACTTTGAACTTCTGATAAAATAGATAAATCGGTTCCAGATTTATGACCAGAAGCTATAATAGCTGAAACATCTTTAGGAAAGCAATGGCCTCCGTAACCTCGATCTTGAGTAACAAACGTATGACTATCTCCTATACGCGTATCTGCAGCAACTCCATTTCTCACTGTTTCATAATCAATACCTGTATTTTCGCACATATCATAAACTTGATTAAAGAAAGCTACTTTAGAAGCAAGAAATGAATTTCTTAAATATTTTATCATGATTAATTCTTCAACATCAAACCCGCTTACAATTGTAACTGCAGAATAGTCGAATGTTTTAACCCAGAATTCTGAGTCTCCCCCTATTTGCATAGTATTGTTTGATTTGAAATCATCAATAGCGTGAGCTGCTCTTAAATATTCAGGAGAGAACGCTATTTTTTCGTCAGGATATGCTCTCTTAATTAAGCGCCAACCTTCTAAACTTATAGTTGACTTAATTAAGATAGGAGTGCCGGGGTCGCATTTTTCTATGACATTATATACGTTAGACATATCGCACTCCCCGGTTTCTCCTTCTGGGGTTGATACGCAGATTATTACTCCATCAACTTTATCAAATTGCGTATGAATATCACCATAGCCCATTGCAGGATCATAGATTGTAACGTCATGCTCGTACTCTAACCAAAGGGCGTGAGCCTTTCCTACAAATCCATATCCTGCAACGACTATATTCATTTTATATAACTCCATTCATAATTTAGCCAATCTCTATTGTCTTTCATTATTTCGCATTTATGACCTTTTTGATCTAACAAAGATCTTGAGACATGATGAATTTGGCTAGACAAATCGTATTCTTTCTTTTTGCAAATATAACAAGAACCAGACGAGCAATGAAACGTATATGTTTCTTTATCTCCTTCAACTCTAATTATATCTTTACTTATTCTCCAATCGTCACCGTGTTTTAATTTTTCTTCAAAACCAGCGAGTACTCGATAGTGTGTTCCTTCTTCTTCTGTTACTTTAATTAGAACCCAACATATCGGCAAATAAGTTCGATCAGACACCTTTCTTCCAATTATCTTGCCACTTATCAATAAATTCTAGTTTCTGTTCTTTAGTCCATTCTGAAAGATATTCGTTATCTTTATCAAAAAGTTTAAGAATTCGCTCTTCATCCAAAATCATTGTATCGATGATTTGCTCTCCCAGAAAATGCTGGGAAAATTCTTTTACTTCTTCGCATGTGACTGAGTCGTTAACATACTCAATTACAGACGCTTCTGTCATACTTAATGGGACGCCATCTTCAGTTTCCATCTTACTCACTGGAATTGCATAGCGCATCCTATGAGTAGAGACAACCGTCGCTACGACGTATCGTTCATCTGACATAATTTTTCTCCTTAGTGATTTATCCATTGAACTTGAGCGTATCTAGCATCAAGCCAATCGCGATATTCTTGTGCATCTAATACACAAGTGAAGTATTTATTCACCCACATATTAGCGTAATATGCTTTAATTTGTATCATATTAATCTTCTCTATAGAAGATATGAGAGCCCATACGCGCAATTCTATGCATAGATGGAGCCCAATAAGCTTTCATCCAATGTGCATGATAATGTGTTGCACCTTCTGTAATTCCTCGGTATTGGTTGCTGAGATACATGTCACGTGCATATTTACGAGATTTTTCCCATGCATCATTATCATACGGCGTATCGTGTTTACCATCGCAATACCAGCTAAATTGGCATGATCTTTTTCCTGGTTTAAAACCTTGATGAAGAACATCACATATACTATCAGGAAAACGCTTACTCATTACTCTATTTAATACAACATCAGAGACTGACATTGCATCAACTAATGATACTGCATGAGTCTCAAAGTATATATTGAGAGCTAAGCAATTCATTTCTTGAGCTTGATATTCAATAAAGTCTTTTTCTACTTCTTGAGCTTTAAGCTCTTGACCTGTGTAGACAAGAGCTCCAAACGCAGCTGTGTTAATAGCTACAGCGATAAGTGCTGATGTGAATTTTTTAAACTTCATAGTACTGCCTCATAGTTTATATTATTATAGAATCAGTCTATACTGTTTTCTATAGATTGTAAACCGTTTTAGTGGCCAAAATTGTTTTTTATTTGTGTTAGTACATTTGTAAGTTTAAAGACAATGCCAGTCTTCTTTGCTTCATCTGACCAATAACTTTCGTCACCGGTCAGATCTGTTAATACTTCGAGAAGCATCATATTTTGATTTCTTACTATATCGTGCTCTTTATATAGATCGCTAATTTCTCTATTTAAATCTTTTATTTCAAGTCTTAGAACATCTATATTAGCACTACCTGCCCTAACTTTCATCTGGTTTGTACTTATCCCAAAAGGCATAGTCTACTGCGTAAATACGTTTAAGAAAATCAGTTTGTTCTTTACTAAAATCTTGCTCAAAGATTTCTTTATGGGTTTGGTTTAGTTTATGTTTAACGTTAAAGGTTGAAGAAACATCTTCTTTTTTAACTAAAGTAAACTTCTTAAATTTATCAGTATCAACGAACCAAGCTTGAGGGTGAAAATGATGAAGTTGATGAGATGAGCCTACTTTATGCAGATGTTTAAAGAATAAATCTATCTTTTCTTGCTTAGTACATTCATTAAGTTTTTTACCAAACGATGCAAAAATATCTTCGCCGTAATGATAGTAACGTTGTTTTTCTACAAGATAACCGTTAATACACGAAACAAATCTGTTAATAGGATCTGAGTAAACTACAATTGGCCTACCTCGTGCTTCATCATATTCATCTGTATCTCTAAATACTTGACGTCTTTCAGGAAATGATTCTTTAATAGTTACACTACAACTTCTCGGAACTTCAAACCAATTTCTTTCGCCGTCAAGATTATACATTAAAGGGAACTTAAGCTTTTGACACCAAAAACAATCGCACTTATTAAACTTAAACTCTTCTTTCATATCAGTAGGAGGTAACAAGAAGTCACGTAAGCTTTCATCTTCGAAAATAACGCTAGGTAAATTTTCTATTCCGTACCTTTTAAGCTTATGATTAATGTTTCCATCTGGTGCTGGACCTTCTTCAGTAAGATGCATATCCCAATTAGCATAGTCTTGATATCCCTTTACATCTTCCATCCAATCAAAATTATCAAACGCGTGTGCAAAAGAATCTGCTTTTACTTTTCTCATCTCAGAATCGCCCATCCAAGCAAAATGCCAGCCCATATCTTGTATCACACGATTGTTATGTGTAGGCCAACGAATTGGTAGGTTCATAGAACCACAACGAATCTTGTTTACTGAAAAATCCATAATTTGTTTTTTACTTGCAAAGAACATGGCTTTCCACCATACAACTGGACTATCGTCAGTATTATGTGCTCTTAAGTCGGCACGACCCTGTAAATAAACTAATGGTATTTTAAGAATAATCTCTTGATGAGCAAGAGCCATTCTTGCAACCCATTTAACATTTTCAGGTTTAATGATCTCATCAGCATCACCGTATAAGAATACATCGTTATCTCTGAAACCAGACATACCCTCCATTACCGCATCTTTTTGCAGTCTTTCTCTTGCACGAGCATACAATGAATCCTCATTATCTTTGTTTACACCTGCATTAATCTTATCAATCTTTTCAATTACAATATCTTCTTGTTCTGGAATGTGATGTTCAACATAGATGATTTTTTCCATTGGAAGACCATGCTTCTGAGCAATCTCAAGAAACTTTCTTTGCACTGGTTTACCGCTGTGAGTTTTATCAGACTCAACAATAATAAATTTATCGACTACATCTTTTAAAAGATTAACTCTTAGTTTTAAAAGTTCTTCTCCTGTTGGAGCAAAAAATGGAAAGCAATCTACAATCATTACTTTGTCCTTTCTAGAACGGTTAGTCCGTTATTATTTGTTCTTAATTCTTTAAACTTCCATTCAGGGTTTTCGATAACGAAATCAATTATTGATTTAAGTAACCCTTCACCTGCTATTGGTCGTTTGTCTGCAAAGTCTCTCCAATTTTGTTTTTCGTCTCTGCATCCATATGTGTGTGTATCATGGAATATCAAATATTTGTTAGCCTTATTACCATGTATTGCTAGCTCGCGTTTTAATTGAGAACCAGAATGCCAGGTATCAATAAACAATAAATCACATTGCTCAATCTCAATATTTAAAACGTTTTCTTTTTCATAAGTTACATCTTTTCCAACAGACTTTGCTCTTGCGAATAGGTTTTGAACTTCTTCGTTTAATTCGATATCGTATGATCTCAAAGATGCATTAGTATTAAGAAACGCTCTAGTACTAGCACCATCTCTAACACCCATTTCACATATTCTATCACATTCCATTCCTAATGTATACAGTAATTCGATGTGTTCGTTAATATCAGAGAAAGTGTTCTTTACTCTGTTATATTCACCTTCTATAAATTGTACAAAACTCATATGTCTAACCACCTTCTATTGTTTAAAGTCCATTGAACCACTTCGTCAATTCTTTCTCTAACTGGTTGTGGAGTCCAACCCATGTTCGCCATACGATCACCGCTAAGAGCATAACGAAGATCATGCCCAGGACGGCTAGAATGGAAATCCATAAATTCATAATTTAGTTCCTTCCCTTGAGACTCTGCAATTAATTGAGCTAATTCTAAATTGTTTAATTCTGTAGATCCACAAATATTAAACTTAGGACACTTAATGCCTGTATTGTTTGTCATATCAAGAGTGCGTTCGTTTTCTAATAAGAATAACGTAGCATCTGCAACATCTTCAGCATGAATATAATGACGTGAACCTGGAATTGTTTTTGTTTCATCGCTGTGGATCGTTACTGTTCCGCCATCTCTTACATTACGAATGGTCATAGGAATAAACTTTTCTGGATGTTGTCTCTGGCCAAATACGTTCATTGTATGAGTAATGTATATCGGCATTTTGTATGTATTTTGGTAAGCTACTGCGAGTTCTTCTGCTCCAGCTTTAGATGCAGAGTAAGGATTAGTACAATTATAACGATCGTATTCGTCGTATTTAACACCTTCTGGTGCAGGACCAAATACTTCATCAGTTGAAAAGTATAAGAAACGTTCTAGATTATCTTGTCTTCGACCATAATCTAAAAGGTTTGCAGTACCGACAACGTTATCCATCACAAATTCCATTGGTCTATCAATAGAACGATCTACGTGAGAACCTGCGGCAAGATGCGCAATGATATCAACAGGTCCGATGTCTGCTTCTAGCATCGGGTTGATTTCTGCTTTTAAATCGTGGAAGATTGTGCGAACTCTTTTACGCTCAGTTGGAGTACGTTCTTGAAGTAAGTCGTGTAAACGATTAAGATTACCACTATAATCTAAGCGATCTAGTGTTACAATTTCCCAATCTGTTCGCATAAGCACTTGGTTAATTAAATGATGGGCAATAAAGCCACCGCCACCAGTAATTAATATTCTCTTCATTATATACTCCTCATCAATAACATTTTGTAAAGAACAACCACGTGATAATCAGAGGTGGTTGTCATATTAACTTTATTTATAATCAGAATTTATATTTGATTGTAGCCTTAATGCTATCATCGATTCTGATTTTTGACCAGTCCAAGGGTTTACTTGGTCTTTTCCTTGATGTAGATATAGTCCTAACTCAACTGGACCTTTTGTATGGATAGCTGCTAGGTAATTATATGTAAATCCTAAATCGTCGTCTGCAACTCTGTGCGCAGTAAACATTAGTTCTCTGCTATAATTATACATTACACCAAAGTCCATGCGAGTATTCTCAGCGTCTTCCCATCTTTCAATGCCGAGACCTACTGGAACTCCCATACGATGGAATGATGTACCAACTGAATAACCATGTTGTGTTTCATCATCTTTCTTAATGCCCATATACGAAACATCGAGAATACTTACTCGAGCAGTTGCACCGTAATATAGTGAATCGTCTTCAGGATTCCAACCAACTACGCCGCCATATGGCATATCACGCTTTAAACGATAAGTATTAAATTCAAACTCATCATTATTTTCCCAACCACCAAAAGTAAGAACTACTTTTTCATTGTGATCAATACGAGAACTTGGTTTTGTAATAATAACAGGCGCACCAATTTTAGATGTTTTTGCAAAACCTAAACGTTGAGCATCTGTTTCACCTACGTATAATCTCGCGTTATTACCGATACCAAATCCCATTTGTTTTTCAGTAATTGTATTATCTTTTGTTCTATTTAATGCATAGTTCGTATCGAACCTTGCGCTGAACCCTGCCCAATTTGCTAATGGATGATCGATGTCTGTTTCGTAACCACCCATGGCTTCAAAACGAGTATCAACAGTTCCTTCAGTATTTGTGTCGTCAATATAGATTTCAAAAGTGCCGTTAACGAACGGTCCGTTTTTTTCTTCAGGTTGTTCGTGTCCACCTGCCATAGCACCTGATGCTATGGTTGTGGCTAAAACCGCACTCAATATTTGTTTCATGTTAACCATATCCTTTACTTTAACCAACCGATTTTTTCACCGGCTTCAATACGACGTTCTGCTTCCGCTTTACTACCCGGGTAACGCCATGCCCAAATAACGATTAGTGCAAATGTAATAAACATATATAATGTTGCTTTAACATTTCCTGTTCCAAAGAACATAAATCCTAATGATGTTGACATTACTGCTACCATTAAGTATTTTGCTTTCTGAGGATAAACTCTTAGTCTTGACCAGTTTTTCACAAATGGACCAAAAGTTTTATGGTTCATAATCCAACTGTGTAGACGATCTGAAGACTTGGCAAAACAAAATGTTGCTCCCAAAATGGGTGTACTCCAAGGTAAGCCAGGTAGTAATACCCCTAAGTAAGCTACGCCTACTAGAATAATACCAAGGCAAAACCAAAATGCTTTTTTAATCTTAGTCATACTATTATCTTTCTGTGTTTGACCGCTAAAGAAAGCGGCTTCTAATTGATTCATTATAATACATCCTTTAGAGCTGATACCAACTCCATCATCATGTTATCTGTATGGAATGGGGTTGGAGCAATACGCAATCTTTCTGTTCCAGCTTCTACAGTTGGTGAGTTGATTGCTTGAATATATATACCGTATTCGTTAAGTAACCGATCGCTTGCTTCTTTGCATTTAAACGCATCATTTACCATTATAGGAACAATATGAGTACATGAGTTTTCGTGCACTGGTATATTCCTTCTTCTAAGCATTTTCTTGAGCTGCTTAGTTTTCTTTTGATGTTTTTCTCTAAGTGATTTGTGGTCTTTTACATAATTTATAGAGGCGATAGCCCCAGCACACAATACAGGTGAGATGGATGTTGTGAATATAAATCCGCTTGCGACCGATCTAATAGCATCAACAATCTTTTTATTAGCTGCAATATAACCTCCTTGTACACCAAAAGCTTTGCCAAGCGTTCCGTTAATTATATCTATATCGTCAGAGTACATGTTTAGATATTCACAATATCCTCCACCAGTCTCTCCGTATAAACCTACTGCGTGAACTTCATCAATATAAGTTAACGCGTTATATTTATGCGCCAACGCGACAATATCTTTTATAGGAGATATATCACCGTCCATACTGTATACAGACTCGAATACGATTACTGGATTTAGTTTTTCTTTAACAACTTTCTTTAATGTTGTTTCTAAATCATTCATATCATTGTGCTTAAATATTCTTTTTTCACTGCGAGAATGTTTTATTCCCATGATTAAAGAAGCATGATTTTTGTTATCTGATATAAAACAGATGTTTGGTATAATTCTAGATAAGGCTATTAAAGTCCACTCATTTGCTACATAAGCACTAGAGAAAAGTAATGAAGACTCTGTTTTATGTAATGATGCTAATTCTCTTTCAAGTGTTACGTGGTAGTGAGATGTTCCACCAATATTTCTTGTTCCTCCAGAACCAGCACCAGTTTGATCCAGAGCTGTATGCATAGCATCAATAACATATTGATTTTGACCCATACCCAAATAATCATTTGAGCACCAGTTAACTATATTCTTTGGAGCATATTTTCCATACCAGATTGAGCGAGGGAAGTTCCCCCGCTCTCTTAATATATCGTTAAAGACTCTATATCTTCCGTCTGATTTGTATTCGTCAATTGTGTTTTCAAAGTATTTCATATATTCCATAGTATTTTTATGCTTCACAAGCTGCGCAATCCGCCGACATAACTCTTTTACGAGTAAGAGATTGTGCTGCTGACATAGAATATGCATAATATAAACTCTTAACACCCATCTCGTTTGCATACAAATATAGAGCATTAATATCTTTGACCGTCATATCTGGATCTAACATTAGGTTTAAGCTTTGACTTTGATCAATATACTGCTGACGAATTGCAGCTTGGTCAATAATAGTATTTGGACTAATTTCTGAGAATGTTTTAAATACTGCGCGTTCGTCTTCACTTAAGAATTCTAGGTGCTGAACAGATCCGTCACGGTTTTTGATTGATTCCCATACATCAGTAGTATCCATATCTTTTTCAATTAGTAATTCTTTAAGATATGGATTGCGAATAGTAACTTTCATTTTCGCCAAATCTTTAACATAAGCGTTAGAGAATTCTGGTTCAATAGATTGAGATACTTGACCAAGGATAAAGCTTGATGATTTTGTTGGAGCAATAGCCATTGTTGTGGTATTACGCATTCCATAACCTTCAAGTAATTCTGGTTCACCTAATGTTTTAGCCATTTGACGAGAAGCTTCATATGATTTTTCCTGCATCGTTTTGGCAATCTCGAGGTTTAACTGAGCTGCTTCTTTTGACTCAAAGGAAATCATTTTAGATTGCAGATGAGAATGCCAACCTAAAATACCAGCACCAAGGGCACGGTGTTTCATAGCAAAATCACGAGCACGTTTCATATAGATTTGACCCTCAGTCTTACGAACAAACTCTTCACATACTGTATCAAGGAACATAGTCAATGTTTCAATAGCGTCTGTTTCTTTAATCTCATCCCAATGTAAAACATTAAGAGATGATAATACGCATGTAAACGTTTCTTCGTGTGAAGATGGCAATGCGATTTCAGCACACATATTTGAAGCATGTACTCGCATATCTTTATCTTTATATACTTGTGGTCTACCATCGTTTACGTTATCTGAGAATAGAATATAAGGGAAACCAATTTCAGAACGACGTTGTAATACCTTTGCCCATAGACGACGCTTTTCTGGATCGCCAGCTTTCATTTCGTCAATGAATTTGTTACTAACATTAATACCAGTCGTTAAGCCTTGGATAGGATTACCTTCTGTACCAATATCTAAAAACTCATCAGCATCTGGGTGTTCAATATCTTGGTAGGCAGCGAAGAAGCCTCGACGTACTGAACCCTGTGATACAACTGACGCCAACGTATCATACATTTGCATAAAGTGTACTGAACCTGAAGATTCACCTGAGTCTCTAATAGGAGCACCACGATGACGAATTGCACCAAAGTAACCTGATGTACCACCACCGTTTTTCATTAACATACCATTCTCGGCATGACCAAATAAAATAGCTTGCATACTATCATCAATGAATGAGCCAAAACATGATACTGGTAAACCTCGTTCTTTACCATAGTTAGCCCATATAGGTGATGCTAATGAATAAAATCCACGACTCATATAGTCATAAAATTTATCAGCAAAGCCATCGTATTTGGCTTTACTTGCTTTTGTTTTTGCCATATCCTTTAGGTACCATTCAGCTTTATCAGCAATGACACGGATGCGGTCTTGTGGCTTTTCTTTTTCTTCTAGATAACCGCGCGACAAAAATGTACGCGCATCATCGTTTAGCCAATAAAATTTCTTGTATTTTCTCATAATATATCTTTCTAAAAGAGGTCATCTTCAGTGAAGGCCTTTGTTTTCTTTGAATAAGCAGTTGAACGTTTGACAAAGAAATCAACATTTTTAGTACTTAATATTTCTTCTACGAACCATTCAGTACTTGCAATTGCTTCTTCGTCAACCTCGTACAACGGCTTCATATCAATAGCTTTCAAAGATTGATTAAAACGATGCTTAAGGAATTCTTTCACTGTTGCTTTAGGTAAAAAGTCTAAATCATGATCGGCATAAATCCAATCAACAATTGCAGACTCTGCTTTGAATGCGTCACGGCAAAGACGATTAACTTCATTGTTACTATCTTTGTCGAACCATTCTGGGTTTTCTTCACGGATAATATTTACAAGCTCAAATCCGAAACGAGCGTGAATATCTTCTTCTTTTGATGTTGCTTCAACTGCATTTGAAATGCCTTTGAGAACATTCTTATGTTTATTGAAAGCCATCATAATAAGGAATTGACTAAACAACGAAACGTTTTCCACAAACATAGAGAATAGAATAATTTTGTGGAAATAATCTTTGTCATCTGCAGGAGAACCTATTGATTGTTCTAAATAAGCAATACGCTTTTTCATAGCAGGTACTTCTACTACTTTTTCAAACTCTTCATTAAGACCCATAATCTCGATTAAGTTTGAATATGCATCTGCATGGCGAACTTCTGATTCACCAAAAGTAATACCAACTGCTGCGATTTCAGGTTTGGGAAATCTGTCACCTATTTTAGCCCAGAAAGTTTTAACCGCAACTTCAATTTGAGAGATAGCCAACATAGCTTTCTTTACAATTTCGACTTCTTCTGGTTCCATACGAACCTTCATATCTTGGATATCAGCAGAATAATTAAACTCAGTATGAACCCAATAAGAATGACGGATAGCATCTGTATATTCTACTAATTGAGGATATTCGTATGGTTTTAAACTTGTACGCTTACGAAAGATATCTGGTTTGTTATTAAAACGAAATAGGATATACTCGCGAGCTAAATCGTGTAAACCCATATCCATTATAACATTCTCTACTGTTTTATGGATAGTATCAACATTTACAATAACATCGTTTGATTCTAGATTGATAGTTTCTACGACTTCAGAAGTAATCTCACTTGATAAGTTTTTACTTCTAATCCCAATGCCTTTCATAGCCTTTTCTACGGCTGCTGTAATCTTGTCTTTGTCGAAATCTTTGGTAGTTCCGTCACGTTTTGTTACATAATTAACCGGTCTTAATAGTTCTATTACATTTGAAATTGGTTGCGTATTCTCTAACATCATAGGCGCCTCTTTGTTTAAAAGTGTAAAGTAATACGCATCACAAAACTATGCAACGTGTATTACTTTTATTTGGAATTCTACCAACGAGTCTATCAATTGGTAGGTGTATTTATCAACTACGGTACCACATATGTGGTAATATGTCAATCTTTTTCAATAAAAGCGCCGATGCTTGGGAATATTTTTGTGATAGCTTCAGCGCAAGCAACAGCAATTTCCATATGTTCTTGTTGTGTTCCGTTAGACGAACGTAGTTCAACATAATGGATCCATGAACGAATAGAACCTTGCATATATAAACGGCTTGGTGTATTACCTTCAGGTAAAATGGCGCGAGCCTGCTCTTTTGCGATACCATTTTCAATAGCCCATGCGTATGATTTCATTGCTTCGTTCCAAACATTTCGTTGATGAACTTCCCAAGCCATATGCAGAGAAACATCATCAGTCATAACACTGTTTTGACGGTTCTTTAGATCTTGTAATCTAGCTTTACGAACAACCATTTTACTATCTAAGTCACGAATATCGGCATAGCGTTGACTAAACTCTTGGAATGCAAATGAACGGTGGCGTAACATCTGTCTTGCTATATCACGAGTTGTTTCAATTTCCAATGTTGCATTAGCCATTTCAAACGGTGACCAATGGGCATGCTTAGCAAGATATGACAATAGCTTAGGAGCTGTTTCTTGGTTTAATTGGTTTGATGGGTTTGATACTCTTGCGCAGTACGCGATTAAATCTTGTACATCGTCCAAACCAATGATTTCATCTTTGGCCGGTTGTGAATATGCGATTAGTCTAGCTTTCATTTTTAATCCTTCAAGTTTTACGCCATGCGGCTAATTTTAATTCGGCTGTTAAACCATGATACGTGTTTTCTTCTATTATTCTTTCAGGATTTAATCCTGCTAGAAACATTTCGTTTATATCTTTACCATCTATGTCAGATGGCCAAATACAAACTTTATGACCGTTCTTAATAACCTTCTCCATGCGATTGCATATCTCTTTATTCCTAGGCTCTGCATCAAAGACATATACTGCGTTATCATTAGCAGAATTACTATTACCTTCAGCACCGTTCATTGATATGGCATTTGATAAAAAGAAACTATCAATAGCGCCTTCTACGATATAATATATTTGTGTCTGATCTACTTTATCTAAACCAAATATCTTTGGTCTATCTTCAAACATTATAGTTATATATCTAATACCGTCAGGATCAAATCCACGAGCAGAGACACCAAAACAGTTACCGCGTTCGTCTAGAAACGGAATGATTAAACGAGGTTCATCGTGCTTTGCATTTGGAAACTTACCAGGAATAATTTCATTAATCCATGTTTTAAACTTGCGTGCAAAATATAAACGATAGTGATGTGATGATGGAATTTTACGTTGATCGATATAACGCTTTATAGGATGATCATGTTTAAGCTGACTTACTTTTTTAATTTTGGTAAGAGGATTTGTTTTATTAAAGACAGGAGCCTTAGTCTTAAACTTATCATCGTCTTGTTTGGTATCTTTAATAGTATTATTAGCTTTACCTACAAACTTATCAGCCACATAATCATTATATAACTGCATATCTTGGCCTTTAAGGAAATATGAAAATCCTTGAGAAGCATTACAGTTATGACAATAGAACGAGAATTTATTATCTCGTTCTAACAACCAAGCGCGTGCCTTTGAGCGTGACTTCTGAGAGTCACCACAAATAGGACAACGAAAGTTGATTTTATACGGATTGGTATGCTTTATCTTAAACTGATCTAGGCGACCAGAAAGCATTTGAGCATATTGTATGTCTACAAAATCTACCATTATAAATTAATTCCATGTTGCGTGATAATAACATTATACGCTGGAATCTGCTAGATGTACACAACTTAATTAAAAAGATATGGCCAATTAATTCGCGCAACAAGAAGAACGATTACCCCGCCAATGCCCATCATATAGTATTTCCAATTTTCTAAAGCATTAACTTTTTTATTCTGGTCGTTAATTCTACTATGTAAAGATTTTTCCATTTCTTGAAGTTTTTCTAATATCTCTTTATTAGACGTTGCCCGTTTTTCTGCATTGTGCTGTGCAAGTTTCTCGTGATCACCGCGTGATGATCGTCTGTATTCTTCTAATCTATCGCTAAGCACTTGTAAACGTAAATCTTCAGTACGTCTTGTTTCGTCTACTGTTCTTTCAATTTCTTCAAGCTTTTCTTTAGTAAAAGCAATTACTTCTGATTGAACAGCTACGTTCTTGCTAAGGTCAACCATAACATCCATTGATGTTTCAACCTTGTTAAAGAACTTTTGAATCTGTTTGATATCGCTTTGTATTAGGCGGATATCTGTTTCCCAATTATTGTTGGACAAAATATTATTCCTTTAATGCCTTTTGATAACGGAGGCTGGTGGCGAACTCCATGATTAACTTAATCACTATGAAATAATATATTGATATTGATATATGTATTTATGTACTGAAATTGTAAAAATGAAAAAATACAGACTTTTTTATTGCATAATAGCTATTCTTATCAGTCATACTGAGATTCATATATGCCTATAATTTTCTTTTGTTGCTGTATATATGCTCTCAAATCTGCAAGATTTAAAGCTATATCTCCATAACCTTTATCTGTTACACCAAATATTGCCTTATCTTCAGATTTAAGTTTTTCGAATACTTCATCTACGTTTTCTGGAGTTACAATTATAAATTCTATTTCTCTCATAGTCAATTGAGGAGGAGTAGGAACAATTGGTTTAGATGGTTTAATGTATTCTGTTTCAGTTATTATTTTCGGCGGTGGTTCCACTATCGGCTTCGATGAGCACGCCGCTAGCGATAAGATCATCGTAAACCCAAGGACACTCGCTATTAAACGCTTTTGCATTTTTAGCTTTCCTTTCATTATCCGTTAGTTCAGCTCCTGATTCCAATTCAAAACATCTAAAAGCTTTTTTAGAAGCTCCGTTAACAACCCTTTCTACTAACCTAGGTTTAGCAGCAGCTAATGCTCCTAAATCGTGGTCACCTAAACGGGCTTGCAATTGGTTTTTCTGAGAGTTAATTTCACTGAACGATTTTTGTAGCTCGTCATATTGCTCTCTTTGACGTTCAAAGTTTGCTTGCATGTCAGCAATTGTTGCTAAGTTCTTTTCGTTAACTTGAGCAATTTGATCTACTTGTGCTGTCAATGTCGCATTATATTGTACTAGTTGTACTATTTTGGCTTGGGTGGATTTGTAGTAAACTGCACCGCCTCCACCCATTGCCATGATTATAATGCCTAAATATAAAAATGATGGCATAATGAATCAGATTAGACTAAATTAGTCTTCATCCTCATCATCATCTTCGTCATCATCATCTTTTTGATCTTCGTCGTCTTCATCCTCATCTTCGTCTTCATCATCGTCTTTTGCTTCTTCTAAATCTTCTTCCATAGCTGCTTTGTACTTTTCTTCTAAAGCCAAAGAGATACGAGAACTAATTTCTTCATTAAACGATTTGTTGACTTCAACTGCATCGCCTTCAATTGCAGCTGCAATAATTTTTTCTAATGACATTTTACTGCCTCCTTTGTTTAAACTATATTCTATTTATACTAACTAAACATTTTAGCTTGAGTTGCTGGTCCAACGATGCCATCAGCTGTTAAACCGTTCATTTTTTGCCATTTCTTTACGGCAGTAAGAGTTCCAAATCCAAAATCACCGTCAGCTGTTACGCCAATTGCTTTTTGCATTTTCTTAACGTCATCTCCTTGCATACCTTTACGTAGAGTACGTACTGCGCCTTTTGATGTTTTCTTAGGAGCTGGTGCTTTACCGCCAAGGATTGCTAATGCTTCGTCCCAACGGCGATTACGGTCGTCTAAACCAATAGTACCACCATTAATCTTTTTAGTTAATCCTTTATTATCGCCTTTATCTGCCCACTTTTCTAATTTATTAGTAGACCAAAACCAGCAAGCAGACTCAATAGCGCCAGTAGGTGTTGAAACATACTCAGCCGCTTCTTCAGCAGTCATATCTACTGTATTTGCGAATTGTGTATAATTATTTCTTCCTGTAAGCTGCTTGATACCTCTACCCCTAAAGAGCCAGCCATCGCCGGGATTAACGTTTCCCAAGGCTCCTCGTTTGGATCTAAACTCATCTTGATAGACATAGTTTGCGATTTTTTCTTGGTTTCTAGCATAGTCTTTTGCATTTCTTTTACCCTTTCCAAAGTAACGACCAAATACTGAATTTAATGCTTTTTCTGAATAGTTAAGATTTTCTACTAAACGGGTAAAGTCTAATGACTCATGCGCACACTGGGCCATAAAGCCTGCGATACGATTATTTGTATTGATTTCATATTTTTCAAACATAGGAACTGCTGCTTCATACCAAGCTTCAGGATTTTTATTTGAAGGAATCATTGCACTGAATTGTTCTAACGTAATCATATTTTATCTCCAATAATATCTCTTAATCTTTTTCTTTTACCAGATTTGTTACCAGATGTCCACTTTTTCTGAGATGCTTTAGACATATGGCCGCCGTCCATTCCTGCGATGTTACCACCACCGACGTTATTTACTGGTTCTTCATCCATAGCACTTAACTTTGCAGCAATTGCCATTTTACGTTTTTTCTCTTTTGATTTACCTTTAAACTGAGGAGCGTCTGAGTCTTGAAAATCGTCTATCCAAGCACCCATATCATCACTCTTTTTCAACTTTTCGTTGACATTTTCAGCTAATACAGTATAATGGTTATACCTACTAGAAAATAATTCCATAGATTCTTGTAGTTGTTCATCACTCATGTCTTCGGTAAGAGTTGATTCATCTGTGAAGGCTTTATATTCTTTAATAAGGAATAACGCGGCTGCGTATGTAGCAAACCTAGAACTACCGCCAGGCACTTTAGCTAGGAGTTTCTTTAGATTGGCTATCATTCTATCAAAAACACCCCACGCCTTTCTTTGACGAGAGTTCGTAAAGTCTTTTGATTTTATTAAGTTATTGCCCTTATCATCAATGATACCTAGCTTATACGCCTGCCATTTTGTAAATGGTGTAGCTAAACGTCTTATGAATTGATAGACTAAAAAAAGATCTACTACCATAGTTTTAAATTCCTTTAAGCTTTTCGCTTATCGTTTTATCTGAGTCGATGTTATCTCTCATAAGAACAACATCATCGTATTGTATAGTTAAAGGCATGAAGTTTAAATACTCCACAAAAGGCTTTAGATACCCGTGGTAATCATGAAGTTTCATAAAGAGCATGTTAGTTGCTTCAGGCCCAAAGATATTATATATGACGATCAAGTGGTTCAGGATCAACCTTTCTTTCAAATCATTATCTTGTCTATATCTACCAAATAGTTTACGTAAATATTGAAATCTTTTCAAGTCCTCATCGAATTCGACTATATCAGTACAATTAGGATTGTCGTAATATTTCGAAGCAAATAACAGAAAGGTTGATTCTGTTAATATCATTTTGTTTATGCGTCAGCTACGATTGCATCTTCAACTGCGGTATCGCCAGTAACACCTAAGTCGCCAGCTGCAACTGCGGTTACTTTCATCGGTACCAAGCATTCTGCATAATGACGGCTGTTTGATGTATGATACAACCACCAACCTGGGCCAGTAATACCCTTAGCGCGGTTAGAAGCAATACCAGCCTCGGTTAAGTCAACAAAGATTGCGTTATCTCTATCGTTTGATTTGTTTGTGTTTGAAGCAGCATCTTCCAACCATTTTGGTACGGAAGCTAACGCATCTGTTTTTCCCCATAGTGCCATTTTAGTTCTCCTAGTTTGGGTTAATTAATAGTTTGTAACATCATCTTTATTGCCACCGGCTTTTGTAACTAATTTCTTAGTAGCTCTCATAATACCTTTTTTACGCTTAGACGTATTCTGGAAATCAGAAGCGTCATCAGAAGCTTTGTTAATATAAGTTCCCAACTTTTCAGGTGATAATTCATCGAGTTGCTCAGTTGACTCGTTTTTCTTTTTGCGCATCATAGCGAAATCATCACCGTCGATGTCTCCATCGTTATCTTTATCTAACGCTTTTTGACCAGCAGAAAGTTTCTTTTTCATTTCGTCTAATTCGTTAATGAATGTACTAAACCGTTTCATTTTGATTTCCTTTTTGTATGTTTATTGGTAGTATTTATAAAAAAATTACCATTTGACCTTATCAGCCCAGTATGCAGCTGACATTTTACCCTTAGCAATATTTTTGCCGTGGCGTGCTTTAAACGATTTACGTTTAGCTTTCATTCTATCAGACTCACCCTTTTTAGGATCGCCGGCAGTTGAAGCACCTTGCTGACCAAAACGAATTGTTTTAACTCTATCGCCGTCTTTAGCAACAACAATATGACTTTTAGTAGGATGCGAAGGAGTACCTTTAGCTTTGTTGAAACCTTTTACACCAGCTCGAGCTAAACGTGGATCTTTTTCTTCTGCAAACTGTTTAAACTTTTTCATCTCAGTATTCCTTAATCTTTTTCTCAATAGCAGACATAATCTTATTATGAGTTTTACTTAAGTATCTATCTGATCTGAGACGTTTTAGAGCCAGCCTCGTATCAGCAGCATATTTCTTTTGAAATTTAGCCGGTCGTGTATCAATATCCTGTACGTTAGCAAGCCGATCCGCGAGTTTAACTACTAATGCCCAGCTTGACATCTTAGCCATTTTACCAGCAATGTATTCGCCTTTACCAATCGCATCAGATGCAGCCTTATCAGTTGTTAATTCCTGAACCATATCAGCTACAAGAGCACCAAACTGTTTAACCAAATCTGCATATGTAGTATCAGTATCTTCAATAGTATCATGCAAATATGCTGCTTGTACTAATGCAGAAAGATTGTTTGATTTTTTAAACTTTTGTACGAACCTAGCAACTTCTTTTGGATGCTCAATGTATTTACCACCG
Organism: Rhodobacteraceae bacterium Water-Bin34; assembly: GCA_900197625.1. Classification (GTDB taxonomy): domain Bacteria; phylum Pseudomonadota; class Alphaproteobacteria; order Rhodobacterales; family Rhodobacteraceae; genus Amylibacter. The sequence goes on from FZLS01000020.1 coordinate 35,021, forward strand.
CTTTTCCTAAACTGGCCTTTATGAGCCTTAGTCGCAACCCTTAAAGCTTTAAGTGCGCTTTCGTTTAAAGTATCTTCAGCTATGTATGTTTTAAAACTTTTCATCTAATATCTCTATTTCTTCTTTAGTTAGGCCCGTTCTTTATCGTAAGGCTCGTGGTCCTCTTGGCTATGAACTTTGAAATGATGTACATTAAATCCATCTGTTGTTTTGTGAGATTTAATATGTTTTAATTTAGTGCCTGATGGAACTACTGTTTCTTTTTCACTGCTTCCTTCAGATTTAGAACCTTTTCCATCCACATGAACAGCTTTAGTTTTTTTATGAGCATGAATTACAACAACATGTCCGCTCCCAAAATTTGTTGCTGACTTATGATCGTGCGAAGTAGACATATGAGCTGGATTGTGAATTATACCATCTTTACTCTTTTTAGCAGCTGCACCAAAGTCGTGATGTGACCCATGATACAAAGTCATTTTCTTACCAAGAGGCTTAGCATGCTTATGGATTGTATGATGCACGTGAGCTTCAGATTTATGAATATCTATTAGTTGTTTATCATTGGGAAAATATTTGTGATCGTCCATATGCGCATGATTACTTTTGTAGACTTGATGTTTACGTGCCTGAAATTTACTATAGCCATGGCCCTGATTTTTTTGGTGACTACCTATCAAATGCTCATTCATCTCTGTTGAGTTACGTTTAAAATGATCGAAAGCTTTTGCCTCATGTTTATCTTTATGTGCACCCGCAGAATGATCAGACAAATGTTTACTGTGATCTTTTTTATTATACTTAGCGGCATGTTCATCTAAAGATTTTTCATGATCTGCTTTACCGCCAAAGGCTTTTTTAACCTTAGCTATTATAGATTCATTAGTATCTTTTTTCTTTTCTTTTTTTCTGTCGAATGAAGTATCATGCGCAACAAAAACGTTTCCGTCCTTATCTGTATCAAATCCTTTTGTTGGGCCCTTATTTTCTTCTTCTTCTGCTATGTATTGCTTAAACGTTTTCATTTTTTTGCCTTTTTCGCCAGATCTTTATCTGCTCCACCCCAAGTACCAGATGATTTTGTAATAAAAGAATTTACTCGTGCATGACCCCATTGTTGTGGTGTAGTACCAGGTTTATGACCAGTACGCCATGCCGCAACACCTCTATTATATACTTTACGTAAAATACCTGCGGCCATACCTGATTTTTTTGCTTTATCTGCTAAAGATTTACCAGCAGCGTCTTCTCCTAAGAAATCAAACTCTTCGTTTGTAAAGCCCATTGCGCGTGCTTTCTTTGTATGCTTTGACTCTTTAGTCTTAGCATCTTTATCTCCTGGAGCAGGTTTATAGGCAGCTGGATTACCATCATCCATCTTTGCACCCTTTTCAAAATGACGTTCTCTATCGTCTTTTTGTTTTTTAGGGATGCCTTTATAGTAACTAGCATTTTCTGTAAACTGAATAAATCTTTTCATACTTTCACCACGTCGTTTGGGGTTCTAAAGTTCTTTTTACGCATGATAGTTTTATGCGTAATCTCGAATTCACCTTTGTTATAATGAATAACAATAGGCAAATTTAAATCTGTATCAATATCTTTTAAGACAGCTTGTACATCAGGCCCTAACTGTTTAATCGATTTGCCTTTTCTCTTAGCAATCTTTTTAAATAGTTTCTGAAGTTCTGCTATCTTAATCTCTGGTTTGTTTCTTGGATCATTCATTCTATCTGCAAAATGTCTAGAAAACTCGATATCTATGTTGTACTTATTAAGCAGTTTATCGCCGAATTTTTCTAAATCAGTAATCTGTCTCTGAGTTACTCTTTCGCAAAACAGTTTAAATCTTAACATTTAATTAACTCTTTTCCGACTTCATATAATCTCTTGCAGTATCAATGTAATCTGTGGCTTTGGTAATTTTACCTTGAACCCATTCTGGCAGATTATCATCATCACCCAACATATTAGATAATTCGGTTGCTGCATCTATCATTGTGCGTAAAGATGTCTTAGCCATACTACCTTCTTGATCGTATTCGCCAGGATTTTGATTTTTTGCTTCTAAGAAGTATTTAAAATTTTTCATGAAGTAGCTCCAGTTTTAGCAGGTTTTATAGGTGTATTAGCTCTTTCTCTTGCTTTCTTTTTTGCATCGTCGTATCTTGCTTTCATCTTAGTAAGTCTTTCACGATCTTTATTCTTTTGTTCAGCTTTTTTAGCTTTTTTCTCAGCTGCGTCTGCCCTACCTGCAACAGATGCTCTCCTAACGCCTTTACCAGCTAATCTTGCTCCACCCACAACTGTTTTAGCAGCGCCTCTAAATACTCCTGATAAAGCTTTTCCAACAAGACCTTCATCTACGTCTTCTTTAGGCACACAATCTGGTACCATCTTATCGCCTTTTTTCTTCATTCCTACCTGTTTATGAGTATCCCAACAAGCTTCATTCTTTGCATTGCAGTTACAATGTTCACAAGTTGGTGGGCAATCACAATCTTCTCTTTTAACATCGGAACCACAACATTTATCTGAGCAATGTGTGTCTCTCGCTTCAGCAACAAATTGTTTAAAACTAAGCATTAGGTGTATCCTTTTTAAACCTATTAACTAATTTATCAGTGCCTTGTTCTCCTGCACCGGCTTCTTCGCCGTAATTAGCTTTTAGTGATTTGTTTGCACCGTATCCGTCGCCTTTATCTTTGTTGAGTCTATCTCTTAAAGCTTTTAAATCAGCCTTTAATTTAGGTGTATCGCCAACTTTTCTAAGGCCAGATTTAGTAATAGACTTAACAGAAATATCCATCTCGTCTACTTGAGCTTCGTTCTTCTTATCGTTTCTCGATGCCCACACAGCTTTACGTTGAGCATCTGAAGCGTATTTCTCATTCGTATTTTTCTTTGCGCGTTCTTTATCCATCATTGCTTTAATTTTAAGAAGCTTATCTCTATCGCTATCTGTCACATCTGGTGTTTTTGTAAAAGCAGTTTGTCCATCAGGAATTGTAGCTTCTTTTCTAAGAGCCTTTCTTAACTTATCAGCAGCTCTTGTATTATAAAGTCTATCGCCTTCTCTGCGCTTTTTCATAGTCTTAAGTTCAGGAGAATGATCGGCACGATTACCGTCTTTATCTTTACCTCTAAGAATTTTAGCTGCTGCAGAATTAGCTGCACGATCCGCGCTATAATCAGCTTTCTTTTTATAGCTCATCATTGTTTCTGGAGACAATTCGTCAAGCTGTTCTGTTGACTCTTTCATTCCGTGCTTTTTTCTGAAATCAGCTAAATCTTTTTCAGCTTCAGCCGATCTTTTCTTTGCAGCTTCAGCATCTTTAATATTGTCGGAATGCATTTTATTTACATCCATTCCTTTTCTTTTTAGTTCTTGAGAAAATCTTGCACGACCAAAAGCTTCGTTCTTTGCAGCAATAGAAGCTAATGATCTTTGAGGCGCTCCTTCTTCCATATCATTTTTTTCAATTTCTTTATCAACTATGGTTTTACGACGTTTAAATTTTATTTCGCCGTCTTTTGGTATTTCACCAATGTCTTTTTTATCTTTAATCTTTTCATTTGCAAGATCCGCTAGATCAGCTGCTTCTTTCTTAGGCATACGTGCTGCAAGATCAGTAGTCGATACACTGGTTTTTCCTTTAGCATTACGTTCCTTTTCTTGTCGTTTCTTTGCCATCGCTGTGGCCTTTTGAACGTCAGCAATCGATAGCTCTTTGATCTCTACTTCTTCTTTTACCCAGCGGCTACCACTTTTTACATATCCTCTTTTTTTCATTTCAGGATGGATATATTTTTGCTTATGGTGCTCAGGCGCTCTTTCAAAATCTGATCCAGGATTATCTTTGTGATATTTATCTTTAGCATCTTGATATGCATAATAACCATCACTTTCACCAAGCTCTTCTGCTTTTTCCTTTTTAACTGGTGCGTCTTTTGACATGGAACCTGTTTTAACTACTCCAGAATTTTTAATTTTATTAATTAATCTTAATCTCGTGTTCTCTTTAAAACTTTGCATATCTTCTTGTCCCTGATCGCTGCTAACGTAATCTTCAGTTGTTTCTAATAAGTTAAGAATATCATCGAAGTCATCAAAACTTTCTTCCATTTTAGGCTTATACATTCTAAAACGCTTATCAAACTTTGGTTTATTATCTTTATCAAGAAGCATATGAGGACGCTTACCTTGTCTTTGGCCCCACATTGTTGCTTCATTTAAATTATTATCTACCATATTCGTCAGAGAAACAGACTCTTTCTTTGCATGCGTTTTTCTTGCACGCTCAGCAGTTTTAACACTTGGTAATAACTTACGAGCCATAGCATTTAATCTGGATGCTGGTAACTTAGAAATTCTTTTATCAATGACTATCTTTTCTCCAGCACTCATTTCTGCGTATCTTTTATTTTTAGAAAATTTAGCTTTTAAATTACGTATAGCTTGCTTACGTGCTCTCTTTTTCAATATTTCTACTGATGCCATCCTACGTGCAGCTTTTTCTCTACCTCTTTTGATTTTAAAACGATTTTTACGCATTGTGATACCGCGTGCTCGCCTTTGCATTCTAGTTAAAAGAGCCTCGTTAGTATCTTCTTTTTCATCTAAAGTTGGTTCTACATCTATGTATTTTGAACTATCAAAATCCTTAAATGCTTTCTTTTTAGATTTTTCATCTTTTTTAACGTCTTTATCATCAGCCATGAGAGCAATCCTATTGTGTTGAGATTTATTTCTATTTATAATATTTATGAAAAGAGGGTATAAATTCATAATTACTATCAGAACTTTGTTGCCATATAGTAGATTCCCTTAACCATCCTATAGCTGGTGTAGGTGATGCTATAGTTAAAGGCATTGCAGTTCTGCGTTGTCTTCTAATAAAATAATCATTATCTATTGCACTATGAATGCCCTGTACACTCAATTCGTTGAGTAAGAATTTAGCAGTTCTTTTAGTTATTGCATAAGCATGAGCCCCTTCATGTCCGTCAATTCTTATTAAATCGTTAGGAACACCAGCAGATTTGTGATCGTATCTATCTTTATCTTTAACCTTATAACCAAGAACAACGATAGTGTTCTCTGGTATTTGTATAGTTATTGGTTGTAACATGACTGCATCATGTTCTAAAACTATACCTACATCATGTTTAGACTTAGCAATTTTCTGCCATATAGCAAAATGACCAGCAGTAGCACACATAGCTTTATGGCCAGTAGAAGGATTATCGATATGACTATATGTTTCTACTGGTAGATTTTTAATATTTAAAGTATTGAAAGCCATCTTTCCAGACATGTTCTGAAACCCTTGAAAATATTCCCAATCAAGTCCTACGTTATCACAACTATCAGAACAAACCTTAGCATACTCATTCGATGCTTGAGTATTAATCTTTAATATGTAAGCTTTCATACGTAAGTCTCTTCTAATAACTCGTTGTATAATTCAACATCTGAACCAAAGAATTTGTTTAAATTATCAGTGGCAAACTCGTTAAACTTTATTTCGTTATCTCTGTTTTTTCTAAAATCTGTCTTGTGCTGTGGTAACATATGTGTTACCGATAAGTTTAGTTCTCGCATTAGTTGACTTAAATCGTTATGAAAGTTCTGATACAACCAATACTCTCCTGCAATTTTGTTATCGATTTTTAAAAAAGATGATTGTAATATACCTGAGTTAGGTTCGCCGAGAAAATGGCCTCTTGGTGTCCAAGCATTGTATTGTTCAATGCTTGCCCGAGAACCAGGTTGTTTCCATTTTTTATAAAAATAGTAAAAGCTTTTTTGTCTATCGACTGGATCTCTTATAACACAAATAGAACGATACGATAATGCTTGTTCTTTCGTAATAATATTATTATCAATTATATCTTGCAAAGTAAAATGATAAAATTTAAAATCGGTTTTATATCTATTAATAATATCCTGACTTAATGTTCCTTTTATATTACTATCTTCTACTGGAGTGTATATGGCGCCAGGATCAGGTATGTTTCTAATAAAAAATTCTGATAAACTACTACTAGCTGTTTTCGGAGATCTTAAAAATATCAATTTATATTTGTGAGATATGTACATTATAAGCCCTTATCATATGTTATACTATTTGCATGGCCTGTTGATCCCCATTTATGATCTGCATAAACTTTATCAGGTCCGTCATATCTTTTAGCTCCGCCAATGTAAAACAAAGGAATAAAGTAATGAGAAGGCCAAACTCTAAGTTTATGCATCCAATGAGGAACGTGACGAGATAAGAATAGATTACCTGTTGATCTAAAAGGTTCTGGGCTTAATTCGTTTGGCGTTAAGATGTGTAATGTATCTATAACATGTTTTACGAAATCATTGCCAGGATTACATGCCATGATAGGCTGAATAAAGTTTTGTCTGCCTCTTTCATTTTCATAACAAGAATAAGCATGATCCTCTGGTGCATTAAATAATTCTTCGGTGTTTTCTAAACAAGTCATATCTGCTTCTGGCCAAAAACCACCTCTTTCATATAACAACTCATACCTTATTAAGTCTGATACACCAGGCCATTTTTGCATCGCGTAATAACGATCAATTAAATGTTGGTTATGCCATTTACGATTATGAAGCATTTCGTCAGTGAAAATAGAATATTCCCAGTCTGGGTGTTTATCTCTCCAAGTGTGCATCCATGTAAGCGGAGCGGGTTTAGGTCCTATCCAAATCTGTGTCAGCTTCTTTTCAATGTTCACTTTTGCACCCACCAAATAAAATCATCTTCAACATTCCACGAGTTTTCTCCGTAAAATTCTGTAACTGCTTTTTGTACAGTAGGGAAATGAATATCATGTCCAAATACGATACCACCATCTCTCACCTTACTATCCCAAGCTTTAATATCTCTTAGGCAACCTTCATATCCATGATCAGCATCAATGAATACAAAATCCAACGAACCATCATAAACTGTTTTTGCAGCTTCTGTAGTATAGTCTTTAATTATATCAGTTCTATCTGGGTGTTTTATTGAAAACTCTCTCATATCATTATAATATGCGTTATGGTTCCAAGCATGACCATGTTCGCCTGGAGTCCACTTTTCTGGACCGGTATTTTCTGGTTGTGGCTCGTATAAATCTACGCCGATTAAATGTAAATTGGGACAATTATTAATTAAATATTTGTAATTAACACCGTCATGAACTCCTAGTTCTGCGCCTCTTCTCCAACCGTTGGTATTTACAAATCTCGCTAATGTTTGCCACCTATAGACGTTTCCGCCATCATTACCTCTATCACGTATTCTTCCCATAATATTTCTCCGTTGAATCAAAAAAAGGTAGACAACTTAATGCCTACCTTTTATTTATAAGTTTTTTTGAAGTTATTATAAACCTAAATACCACATCCAAATTGGTATTAATCCAACGTGTAAGAATACGCACAAGAATAACATTAACCAAACAATTTTAATGTTACCTCTATCACCGTGCATTACTTGCCGCCTTTTTTCTTTTCACCTTTTGGCTTTACGTAAGTATGATCTGGATCTATCATAGTTCTCCTAACAAAGCCTTAAGCTTTTTCTTTGATTTGCCTTTTACTTTAGCTTTTGAAATATCGTTATCTCCGTCACCTACAACTACAATAGCAATCATACCCATTGTTTTATGTGGCGAACATTGATACAGATATACGCCTGGCGTATCAAAACGCATCTCAACTACTTTATTTAATTTTGATTTCTTTGGTTTTTTCCAACCATCTGGTCCTGCAATAAATTCTACGTTATGACCTTTTGATGTTGGTACCCATGTGATGATCTCACCTACTTCAATACGTGTAATATCTTGTGAGTAAACCATCTTAGCGCCATCGTCGCGCTTATTTAACATTTCGATTGTTACATCAGCATTGGCAGCTGACACTGTAAAAATTGCGGCAAACATTGCCAAGTAAAAATAAAGTGTTTTCATATCATTAATCCTTTAATAAGTTGGGTACATTTTCTGTTTGAACTCAGAGATCTCATCAGCCTTTGAATAGTAACCTCTGTTTCTTAGTTCTCTTATTGCCATACAGTAACTTCTGTATTCCATTGCCCTCATAAATTTTTTAAACATTACGTTTCCTCTTCCTTACATCTTTTTGCAGTCAAAGAATGATTTCTCTAACTGTATTGGTACACCGCCTTTTGCGATGCATACTTCTTTCCAACTCGGTTGTTTATATTTGTCAATTACAGCATAAAATCCGAATGCTATACATATTACTATTAATGAAGTCATAACTACAAACATATAGAAACCTAACTTCTGCACTACCTGTGCTGATATTTCCATATGTTGATCGCCAATCATTAGATGGCAAACATTAATAATAATGCTACCAGGAATGCAAAGATACCTAATGCTTCAGCGAATGCTACGCCAACAAACATTGTACC
>FZLS01000026.1 GCA_900197625.1 Rhodobacteraceae bacterium Water-Bin34
TATAAAACTCATATTTTGATGCATTAAGATTAATCATAGATGATTTAATTATGTTATACCAACTGCTGTCTCTTTTATGAGAGCCCGCACCACAAATAATGAGCCAACTTTCGGCTCTTGTAAGAGCAACATATAGCAGCCGCATTTTTTCTTCTGCTTGCTTTTCTTTTATGATTGCTTCTGCTTGCGTCTGTATTTCGCTACCGTCGCTGCCAGTACTTCTCCAAACAGCTGAATTATTAGAAAGTGTTATTTGTGATGTAAGTGGTAAAGTTTTATCACCTGTGTCTGGTAAAATAACTATTGGTGATTCAAGTCCTTTTGAACCATGAACAGTCATTACACGAATTTGATTTCCTTTTCCCATATCGCGTTTAATCTCAACTTCACCAGATACAAACCATTGTAAGAAACCTGATAAAGTAGGGGCTTCCAGCGACTCATATTGCAATGACTGCGAAAGCAGTTCATCGATACCATCTTCTACTTCAGAGCCGAGTCTCGCTAATAGTTTTTCTCTGCCACGATGTTTAGTCAGGATGCGTTCAATCAATTCATAGGGCCTTAGATAACCAACTTGGTTTCTAATATCAGTCAAAATTTCAAGAACTTTTTTGTGATGGTTTTGATCCTTTAAGGACTGCCACAAAGTACCTTTTCTGTTATGAGCAATTTTAAATAAATCATTTTCTGATAAGCCAAGCAAAGGAGAACGCATGGCTTCAGCGAGAGACAAATCATCATTTGCCATATTTGCAAATTGTAAGATTGATAAAATATCTTTAACCGCTAATTCATCTCCAACATTAAGTCTGTCAGCGCCCGCAACTGGAAGATTTTTAGATTTTAATTCTTTTAAGATTTCACTGAATAATGAGGACGAGCTTTGAGCTTCACGGCTTTGGACTAAAATTAAGATATCTCCAGGCGTAACTGCTCTTAATTTGTTATCAACATTTATTGTTTGTTTGCTAAGCAAGAGTTCTTTGATGTTTTGGGCAATGAGACGCGCAAGTTCTTTCTTAGGGTCATTTGGAGCTGGCATATCAACAGGTCTATACCAAACTTCCTTATCAGGCTGATCTTGTTTTTCAATAAACGGCCAAAGATCTACTCGGCCTGGCTTGGTACTGTGAAAAGCTTTATGAGTTGGGGATAGTTTCTTTTGATCACTGTTAGCAAAAGTTTGGTCAACTAATGACAATATCTGGGGAGCTGAACGAAACGAATAAAGTAATTCACGATCCTCCATATCTTGATTTATATGGTGCAATAAACTTTTAAACTCAGATTTTTTTTCACTAAAAATATCTGGATCAGCACCTTGAAAAGAGTAGATAGATTGTTTTTCATCACCTACGATGAATAGGCTACGTGGCCTGTCATTAGATGACATTCCGTATGTAAATTCCCGAGCTAGGCAATCTATTACAGCCCATTGTGTTGGACTAGTATCTTGCGCTTCATCTACCAGTATATGATCTAAGCCACCATCTAATTTGTACAAAACCCACTGCGCCATTGAGCTAGATGTTAGTAATTCTGAAGATAGGTTTATTAAATCATCATAATCAAGAAAGGCGTTAAAAGATTTTCTTTTATCGTATGCCTTTAAAAAAGAATTTGCGAAATTATGTAAAACTAGGGTTCGGTTATATGCATTAATAGCTAATCGATGTTTACGTGCAGCTTCAACATCTTTTGAAATTACTGATTGTATATTAAACAATGAATTACTTTTAGGAATTAACTTTAATGTGGCAATATTATCCTTTGCAGAATATGGGCCAGCTTTTGCAGTTTTTCCATTTAGGAAAACCTGTTCTAATATTTTAAGTTTTATATTAATTAAATCAGTTGAAAAATATTCTTTTAGATTGTTTGCTGCTTTTAAGTCATTTTTTGTTCCGGTGTTTAATACCTTAATAAGTGACTTTATCATGTCATCATGCTGGATGATTGTTTCTTTAAATATATCATCAATCGAAATATCTTGAGAAATACCAAAATCTACGTGTTTGGGGGGAATCTTAAAGCCACTACGTTTCTTTACAATCTCATTTGTTAGATCATCTGTGTTAAGACGTGTAAAATGCTTGGCTAACATATCGATGTCTGAAGTATCAGATTGCTGTGCCATTCTTTCAACTACTTCGATGCGTAATTGTTTTGCCTGACGTTCTTCAAGCATTATAAATTGTGGCGATACTCCAGCCTCTAATGGAAATTGTCTCAATAATGCATCGCAAAAAGAGTGTATTGTTTGAATTTTTAAACCACCCGGTGTCTCAAGTGCAGCTGCAAATAACGTTCGGGCTTGTTTAATTTTATCAGTGTTTAAAATTTTATTATCTTCACCTAAATTTATTAATTCATCGCGCAAATCTTCATCAGGCAACATTGCCCATTTGCCCAAACTCTCGAATAAGCGATTTTGCATTTCTGCAGCAGCCGCTTTTGTATAAGTTAGGCATAAAATCTTTTGTGGATTTGTATTGTTTAATAATAACCTAGCAACTCTATCTGTTAATACTCGAGTTTTTCCCGAACCTGCATTTGCTGAAACCCATGTATTTTTAAGTGGGTTTGCAGCATATATTTGCGCTAATGAAGCATCGTTGAAGTTTGTCATCCGACCACTCTTGGGTTTGGTATATCACTATCTTGCCATTCACCTTTTCGAGATAGTTGATCATAATCTGACATGTGTTTTAAAAACTGAATCTTATCTCTAGCGGTAAAGCCTTTACTGGTACCGTTATAAATTAAGATTAAGCTTCGAAACTCATCTAGAATTTTAATAACTTCTTGATCATCAATATCTATAGCTTGTTTTTTTAAATCTGGCCCTAAACTTATATATTCTAAATGCTCAATTGATTGCTTTTGAATTCTATTAAACCCATTATGAAATGCAATCATGGCTTCTAGTTGTAGTTGTTTATCGAAATATTGAATGTCACCAAGGGATGGAGGCTTGCTTGCTTTATAATCATATAGCCGAAGACCATCTTTGCCTTGATCAATGCGATCTGCTTTTGCTGTTAATTTAAACTTTAAATCATGGAAATCCATTTCACCTCGACGTTCAAGTGCTATGTTGACTCCATGGGTACGCCGTTTGATTTCTTCGTTTATAAATGAAGAAGATACTGCATGCATTCTGGCAAGCCATAAACGTCGAGCAGCAGGCCATGGTACGTCTTTTTTTAAAACGTTATTTGTAATTTTCATGAATAAACCTGATGCATCTTCGGGAAATTCATTCTTAGTTTGTTTTATGAATTCTTCTAAAATTGTGTGAATAGTATTCCCACGCTCAATGGCATCAGCTTGTTTCCCAAGGGGCTCTAATTTTTTTAAGTTTAAAATAACTGATGCATAAATTTTGTAAGGATCACGAACTAAGTCTTTAATTTGGGTTACAGATAGTTTTTTTAACCTTGCGTGTTTTGGAGGAATTGGTGATGGCCGCATTTCGAAAGGAACTTTTTTATTTTCTGCAACTTTATCCAAACTCCGAGCACAATTTAACCAGTAGTTACCACTATTACGCATTTCTTCTAATGTTTGTGGGCCCTCATCTTTTAATCCGTTCATTAAATTAGTAATTCGTATTAACCAACGTGATGGTGTTGATGGTGTATCCCCATCTCTTAATGATCTGGACAAGACAACATTTGCAGAAGATATAGCTTGTTGAAAATCATGAGCTGAGAGACCAATTCGTCTTTCTGGTAATAGTAGAGATAATTGTTTGCGCATATCACGATTAAGCCACATGTCATGACTAGATTTTGTTGGCCATGTGTCTTCATTTAAACCACCAAGAATAACTAAATCTTTAGATTGTACTCTTGCTTCAAGAGTGCCCCAAATTGAAATTAATGGATTTGAAGATTGTGCTTCTGGCCTTAGCTCTTGATTCAGTGCAGACCTCAAAAATGCATTAAACTCAATGCTAGACATTAACCCGCTTGAAACTGATTGGGTCATTATTTGATCTAGCGTTTTTAAAGCTGCAACTCCTGAATCTTTCTCCCAAACTTTACCCTCATAAGTGTTCTCAGGACTATCTGAGAGGTTCTCGGCAGTTTTCTTGAGTAAATGTAACCATTCATATAACTCCATTTCTCTTGCAGTTTGTAGTGGTTGGAAAATATTTGAAAGCCATTGTGACCAAATTTCTTTACTGGGGTCTTTAGCAGCCCAACCTGATAAAAGATCAAAATCTATGAATGGCGGTCCACCACGTAATATCTTTGTTCCATTAAATTGGCCTACTTCTATTTCCATAACCATCAAATTATGAATGTTTCTGTTTTTACCAGAATGAGTTAATGGGTGTTTTAGCAGCGCCAAAAAATCATGTGAAAATGTAGGGTTGCCAAAACATTTAGCAATAGATCGAAGAAATATACCAGTTGTTGATAATTGTAATGGAATGCCTGCTGAATCATCAGCTTCAATACCCCATCTTTCAAGATTTGCATTAACTCGCCTGGTAAGATTGCGGCTAGGTGAAATTAAAACAGCTTCTTGACCTACTTCTGCGGCGTATCTTAATCGAGTTGCAATCGTAAGGGCTTCTTCTTTAATTGTATCAGCTTCAATTAATTCAAGATTCTGTGTAGCTTTATTTAGATGTGGTTTTAATTGAGGGCCATATTCTAACCATTGATTGGTTATAGGTGCGGGTCGAAGAGCTAATGATATTAATTTGTTTCGGTCAATATTTTTTGCATCTGTCACGTGCCATGGACCAACATCATCAAAGTCTATATTTAAAGAATTAAATAATTTAGCAAATCCAGCTTGGGGGTGATCTAAAGTGAACTTCTTTGTCTTTAATGCACTCCATACTTCTCGTGGTAATTCGTCATCAATACCTGGCAATATAACAGCACCATTTGGTAGTTTTGCTACAGCCTTCATAAACAATGCAGTTGCCCCACGTGAACCAGTTGATCCAGCAATTAAAATAGTTTGATTTGTCGGATTTTTATCCCAATGTGTTGCGTATGTTTCAACTACATGTCGCATTCGATCTTGGGGGTCTGTGAAAGCATTTTGTTCCCAATGCGTTGCTAAAATTGATAGAAATTTTTTACTTCTATTCCAATGAGCAGAATGTTCACCAACATCTAAATTTAGCACATCAGTCATTTGAATACCTTCGCCCTGTGCTTCATCCATTAGGGCAGCTAAACTTTCAGCAAGTTCATAAGTTGCGGATATGGGTGCCAAATCTGGCTCAGTAATTAAAAGTTTTCGGATTAATTGGCCGAGATTAATCAAACGATGGTGTGATGGAGCTGGAGCCGGTAGATTGCATAGTTTTAAAGGGTCATCAGAAAGATCTGTGATTAAATAAAATTGAGGAAGCAATGAGGAGCCTGAATTGATGAACAGTTCTTTAAGCTTTCGCTCAGCTCTTCTTGTATTAATAAATATTATTACACGGGCTAAATCATGAGGTTGTTTTCCGTTTAATCTAGCTTTTAAGCCCTCTAAAAATACATTAGCAAAGTCTACACCAACGGGTACTTTAAAAACTCTAGATTTACTTGTTTGATCAAACATTTCTATTAACTAATAACTCTTTTGTAGCGATATCAATACCTTCTGGATGGCCTACATCTATCCAACTACCATCATACATAATACCATATGCATTTCTTTGATTTATAATTTTATTCCATAATACATTAATTGAAAAACTTTCTTTATTAATAGTACTCAATAACTCAGTTTTTATAATCTGTACTCCAGTGTATACATAGGGAGCATTTGATTTGTTATCCCTTCGTATTAACTGCTTATCACGATCTAAATAAAAGTCACCCAACCCTTTGTATCCTTTTGCCCTTTTAATGGGAATTAGCATTAAAAGAGCGTCCATTTTTTTTGGGTTCCATGATTTCAAGAGAGATTTAATTGGGTTATATCCAATCCATATTATATCTGAATTTAATGTAATTACTGGACTTGGTCCAAGAATAGGTAAGGCATTTTTTAATCCACCACCTGTTTCAAGAATTTTAGGGTACTCATGGATTGTTTTAATATTTTTAAAGTTAGATAAATGGTTTTCAATTTGTTCAGGAAGATAGTGTAAATTGACAATAATATTTTGGATGTTTGCATCTAAAGTAATATCTATGGCGTAATCAATTAATGGCTTATTCAATATCGGTACCATTGGTTTTGGGGTAATTTTTGTAATTTCCCCCATTCGGGTACCAAAACCTGCACCAAATATTAAAGCACTGTTTATACTCATATTACGGGCACTAATTTTTGAAGAACTACATGATTTGGGTAAGGAACATTTTTATTCACCCATTGCTTTAAATCAGAACATGCTTCGTGATTTAAGTTATTTATCAAATGATTCCATACACGAGGTATTAAATCTATATAATTTGATTTTTTGTCCCGAAGTGACAAACGTGAAAAAATTCCTATAATTTTGATATTCCGCTGAGCTCCTAATAAATTATAAGCCATTAAAAACTCTTCATTGTTGAGGTCAGAGTTTGATATATATTTGTTAATCATATTTTTTTGCAAATCACTTGAAGTATCTCTACGTGCATCCTCTAAGAGTGAGACTAAATCATAAGCTGGGTGGCCTGCTAAGGCATCTTGATAATCTAAAAGGCCTACTCGATTTATTCCTGATCTTTTAGGCAACCATATTAGATTTTCTGCATGATAATCCCGCATTACTAAAACTGGATTATTTGAAGGTATCTTTGAAAATGTTCTAGATAAAATATTTTGAAATTCATTTATTAAAGTTTCAGATAATGGATTGCCGATTGCATTAGGTAGATACCAATCTGTTAATAAATTACACTCTTTAATTAAAATATTTATGTCATATTTTAATAAATTTTCTGGTGCTGGATTTTTATGTATGTGTAATAATAAATTTATAGCAGAGCTATATATCTCATCTTCTATTTCGGGTGATTTTTCACAAAGAAGAGAAAAAAGACTGTCTCCAAGATCTTCAAGTAATAAAAAACCATTTTTAATATCTTTATTATAAATGATAGGTGCAGATAAATTTAACTTTTTGAGCATGTGAGTTACAGCAACGAAGGGTTTTACGTCTTCACCTGCAGAGTATGGCGCGTTCATCAAGATAGCATTGCTTGAATTTAAAGTCAGCCGTTCATAGGTTCTGCCTGATGCATCTGATGCTATGGATTGCCTATTAGCTTGATCCCAATCTGATTTAGATAAAAAATCTTGTAATAATTTCTCACGATTTTTCATTATTAAAAACCTTAAGTGCATTCTTAACTATTGTGTCCCACATCACATCTTTCCAGCACAGTGATATTTCTCTGAAATCTTCCTCTGTGATATCAAAATTTAAAGTTAATGCGTTTTTTGGTAACATTTCACCTAATCTATTAGGCCACTCTAGCAAACAAACGGCTGTATCAAATGCTGTATCTAGTCCTAATTCATAAATTTCTGATAAGCTTGATAAGCGGTACAAGTCTGCATGCCAAATATCTACATTCTTTAATTCGTAAGTTTGAACAAGAGTAAAGGTTGGGCTTGGAATGTCTTCAAGCGCATTAATATCATGTAAACAAGTTGAAATTAATTCACGAGCAAAATATGTTTTTCCTGCACCTACGGCACCATTTAATAATATTGTGTTTCCTGCAGATAAAAGTGGTGCAAAAGCTGATGCTAAAGCTGCCGTTTCTTCTACCGATTTCAATAAAATTTTTTGCTTCATATATAATTATACTTACCATTAAAAAAAAATATTGTAACCCAATGTTAAATTTACAAGCTAACTAATTTCTTGTTACGATGTGTATTTTAAATTTGAACTCTTGTATTATCTAGACCTATTTGATTGTCGAAAACTAAATTTTTTCTGTCCCAAATTACACTCACCACTGCTCCAGTGGCAAATTCTAGAGAGGGTTTTGTGGCATACGTAGATGTACCGTTTGCAAAAATTAACTTTGCACGGGTTCTCTCTAGGAGTGTTTTTGCAATAAACAAACCCAACCCCATTCCTTCATATTCTTGACGGTCAGGATCTTTTTTTGTTTTTTGACGTCTTAAGAATGGATCTCCAATTCTCCCAAAAAAATCTGGTGGATATCCTTGCCCATCGTCAGCTACCAGTATCCTTATTGTTTCGTCAGTCCATGTAATATCTATCCATACATCTTGTTTTGCAAAATCAACTGCGTTCTGTATCAAATTTCGTAACCCATGTAATATTTCAGGATGACGAGGCAAATTGGGAACATCTTCGATAATTTTTGGAACTTTTAAGCCGTTTACGAGTGTTGTAATTTTTTTGCCTCTATTTATATGTGGTTCAGCCGCCTCTCTTATAACTTCCGTTATTGGTGCATTTTTTAAGTGTAAATCATCTTTTCCTGTACGCCCCATATCTCGCAATATCTCTGAAAGCCTCATCGCTTGTTCACGAATTAATCTCGCATCATCTTGTAGTTCTTGATTGACGCTTAATTCTTCTTCTAATTCAGTGGCAACCATCTTAATTGTTGCAAGTGGAGTGCCCATTTCATGTGCGGCAGCTGCAACAACTCCTCCTAGTACAGTTAACTTATGCTCACGATCTAAGGCCATTTGCGTAGCAGCGAGTGCCTGAGACATTGAAAATGTTTCAATAGTCACGCGTCTTGCGTATCCTGATAAAAAAACCAACCCAATCAATAGCGCTGTCCAATTGCCCCAAATAAAAAGTGGTTCAAGTATTGCAATGTTTCCATTTTTAAAAGTTAAAGGTAAATGAAAATATGTTAGCAATGTGGTCATTGCTATTGCATATCCTCCCAAAAATAATGTGGCATTTAATGTGAGTGCAGTTGCGGATATTGTAACTGGAGCGAGTAATAATAATGAAAAAGGATTACTTAAACCGCCAGTTAAAAACAATAAGATACCTAATTGTGTTAGATCGAATAGCAACGAGAAAATAGTAGCTTTTTGTGACAGACGCTTGTTTGTGGGCGCTAAAAAACTTGCCAATAAATTAAATAAAATAGATGCGCCTATAGCAATTGAGCAATATCCAATTTCAAGATTTAAGCCTAAAAAACTTTGAGCAGATATTATTGCTATAATTTGACCCACAATTGCCATCCAACGTAATAATATCAACGTTTGAAGGCGAACCCATTCACTACGGATTTGATTGGTAAAGAGATTGATTGGTTTATTATTCATAAAAGTTTCTTGTCTGTGACATCTTCTCACGTGTAATTTAATAACTTATAAAGTAGAGCAACACTTGTGATATGACCAGATAGGAAAACCATTGACAAAACATCTTACAATTTTCTTTTCTAGTATTGCTATTGTTACGATAGCAATCATGGGCTATTTTGCATTTTGGGCAGATGGTAAATCATGTGGAACAACTGCGGTCGCCGGTGGGCAAGGTTCAATTGGTGGTGCGTTTGAACTTGTGGATCACAATGGGGTTAGGGTTTCAGAAAAAGATGTTATTAATGGTCTAACACTGATTTACTTTGGCTACACATACTGCCCTGATATTTGTCCATTGGATACGCAACGAAATCTCACAACGGTCGATATATTAGATGAGCAAGATATTAAAATTACACCAGTTTTTATAACAATTGACCCTGAAAGAGATACTATAAAGGCTTTAAATGATTATGTTTACGCGTCACACGAGAGATTAATTGGATTAACAGGTTCGCTTGAGCAAGTCCAAAAAGCTTCTAAAGCTTATCGTACATTTTTTCGTAAAAATGGTGATGGAGACGATTATCTGATAGATCACTCAACATTTAGCTATTTAATGGATGAAACAGGATTTCTGCAGTTTTTTCGACGTGATATTGAGCCTGAAGAAATGGCAAAAACCATTTCATGCTTCGCAAATGTTTGACCCTATCAACGTTTCACACTAGATGTTTTCCATGAGGATTTATTCATGACAAATACACCTAAAGAACTAAAAAGTATCGGGTCTGACAACTCTTTACTCATACTTGATGATGATGAACCATTTCGCCGTCGCTTAGCACGCGCTATGGAAAAACGAGGGTTTGCTCCAACAGCATTAGAAACTGTTGTCGCAGGACGAGCTTTTTGTACTGCAACCCCACCAGCATACGCTGTGATTGATTTGCGCCTTGGAGATGGTAATGGCTTAGACGTTGTTGAGGTCTTAAGAGACAAGAGGCCAGATTCTAGAATAATAGTTCTTACTGGGTATGGTGCCATCGCAACAGCAGTTGCAGCTGTAAAGATTGGTGCTACAGATTATTTATCAAAACCTGCAGACGCAAATGATGTTACAAATGCTTTATTAGCACAAGAAGGCGATTTACCATTACCACCTGATAATCCAATGTCAGCAGACAGGGTAAGATGGGAACATATACAACGCGTATATGAGCTATGTGACAGAAATGTATCTGAGACCGCAAGACGTTTAAGTATGCACAGAAGAACTTTACAAAGAATTCTGGCTAAACGTAGTCCGCGATAATATTTTTAAGTTTTAATCTTGAGCTACCCATGGATTTGGAACAGTTCGAGCAAAACTGTCACTATATGATAACTCTTCAACTATTCGTGTGATTTTGGAATATTTCCGCCAGTTAAATGGACTTCTGCTATCTGACCATAATAACAAACAAGCTAGTGCATAGTCACAAACACTAACTTTATCACCAATTAACCATTTTTCAGACTGCCCATCTAGCCAAGCTAAGGTATGATTTATGCGCATTTCATTTCTACTTAAAATATTAATACCATAGGTATTTTTTTCGGTTTGTTCTAAGCCTGATCTATTAATTGCATTAGACGCAATCATTGCATCACCCATTGATAAAATAGTTATTAATAATTGGCGATCAGCTAGAGGATCAAAATATGGCGCAAGTGGTTCTACAGTCATTGCGAGTAACTGTTCAGTAATTTGTGAAGTTGGAAAAATAGTTTCACCAATTGTTTTTAATGTTGGAACTTGTCCTAAAGGATTTTCTTTAAAAATACTTTCATCTAAAGGCCAATCTAATTCAATAGTTTCTACAGGTAACTCCCAATCAATTATCAAAGTCCGGCAGAGGCGAGAAAATGGAGACCCATCTTGATAATATAGTTTTGCAGATTCCATTATATTTGCTCCATTAGTTCATTAAATAGTTTTAGAAATTGGTTCTTTACTTGGGTAGGTTCATGTGGGGATAAAGTTAAATTTTTTAAATCTGAAAGTATTGGTTTTCCAAATAAAGTATTTGCTTCTTTTTCACTAAATCCAGCAATTTGCACTGCCTCGAGCCAAGCTGATGCTGTATCAGCTCGTTTGATCTGTTTTTTAATAACATCGGGTATTTTTGAAGGAAGACCAAACTTCTGGTGTATTGCAGCGGTTAGTCTTTCATCCATCTCTCCATACCCTTTGCCCACTGAAGATTTAACAGGGCTTATCATGTCTCCAATTACATATTCAGGAGCATCATGAAGCAGTGCAGCTAAACGCCATTTAGTGTCTATTTTTGGATTAATCTTATAGAATAGTTTTTCAACGAAAACAGAATGCTCCGCAACAGAATAAGGAAACTTTCCAAATGTCTGCCCATTCCAGCGTGCAACAAAAGATAGGCCATGGGCTATATCTTCTATTTCGATATCCATCGGTGAGGGATTTAACAAATCTAAACGCCTACCAGACAACATTCGCTGCCATGCACGTGTTTTTAGATTTGCCAAGCTCACACTCCAATTCAATAAGCATCTCACTATAATACTTGTCTAAAGTAATTACCAATGCTAGATGCACAAAATAGATAAAAGCATAAGATACAGGAGCCAGTACAGATGGCAACAGACTATATTGTAAAAGACATTTCACTCGCTGAATTTGGTCGCAAAGAATTAGATATTGCTGAAACAGAAATGCCAGGACTGATGGCACTTCGTGAAGAATTTGGGAGTAAACAGCCTCTTAAAGGGTCACGAATTGTTGGTTCGCTCCATATGACAATCCAAACTGCAGTTTTGATAGAAACATTGACTGCATTGGGCGCCGATGTTCGATGGGCATCATGTAATATTTATTCAACCCAAGACCATGCAGCTGCTGCAATAGCAGAAGCAGGTGTTCCAGTATTTGCTATCAAAGGTCAAACATTGGTTGAGCATTGGGATTATCTAGATAAATCATTTATGTTTGCAGAAGGTGCGAACATGATTTTAGATGATGGTGGTGATGCAACATTATATGTTTTATTAGGTGCTCGAGTAGAAGCTGGTGAAACTCATTTGTTAGATGTTCCAACATCAGAAGAAGAAGAAGCAGTTTTTGCCCAAATTAAAAAGAGAATGGCACAAAGCCCAGGGTGGTTCACAAAAACACGAGATGCAATCCAAGGTGTTTCTGAAGAAACAACAACGGGTGTACACCGTTTGTATGAATTAATGCAAAATGGCCAATTACCTTTCCCAGCAATTAACGTTAATGACTCAGTCACAAAGTCTAAATTCGATAATAAATATGGCTGTAAAGAATCTCTTGTCGATGGAATTCGCCGAGCAACGGATACAATGATGGCTGGTAAAACAGCAGTTGTTTGTGGTTATGGTGATGTTGGTAAAGGATCAGCAGCTTCATTGCGTGGTGCTGGTGCGCGAGTTAAGGTTACTGAAATAGATCCGATTTGTGCACTTCAAGCTGCGATGGATGGATTTGAGGTAACGACTTTAGAGGATACAATTTCAGAGGCTGATATCTTTATAACAACAACAGGTAATAAAGATATTATTCGCATAGAACACATGCGTGAAATGAAAGACATGGCCATTGTGGGAAATATCGGACACTTTGATAATGAAATTCAAGTTGCTAACTTGCGTAATTTGAAAATGACAAATATTAAAGATCAAGTTGATATGTATGAAATGCCGTCTGGTAATAGAATGATTTTATTATCGCAAGGCAGGTTGTTAAATCTTGGCAATGCAACAGGGCACCCATCATTTGTAATGTCAGCATCATTCACTAATCAAGTGTTGGCTCAAATTGAATTGTGGACAAAAGGTGACGAATATAAAAACGAAGTTTATATCCTACCTAAACATCTTGATGAAAAAGTAGCTAGATTACATTTGGCCAAGATCGGTGTTAAGTTAACTGAACTTTCAAAAGATCAGGCTGATTATATTGGTGTTACTACATCAGGCCCTTTCAAACCTGAGCACTACCGATACTAATAAAGTTATTAATTTAATACCCACATAAAATTGTGGGTATTAAATGTTATAAACATAACATTCATTAACTTATGTTTTCATCTTTTAGTGGGCGTCTCATCAGTTCGCTTAAAGCAATATCTACAGTAGTTTTTCCACTTAAAACCAAAGCAACTTGAGATGCTATTGGCATTTCTATTTTATGCTTTTCTGCTAACTTTAGTGTTATGAGAGCGGTATCAATTCCTTCAACGGTTTGTCCAGGTTTCAAATTCCCTGATTGGGCCAATTGTTGGCCATAAGAAAAATTGCGTGATAATTGTGACGTACAAGATAAAGTTAAATCACCAAACCCAGATAATCCATTTAAGGTATCTAAACTTCCACCCATAGAATATGCTAATCGTGATAGTTCAGTGAACCCTCGGGTAATTATTGCAGCGCGCGCACTTTCACCAAGATTTGATCCAACAACAATACCACTAGCAATTGCAAATACATTTTTAAGTGCCCCTCCTAATTGAACGCCATGTAAATCATTTGAGAGGTATACCCTAAGACTTTCTGTACTAATCATAGATTGTAAAGATACCCCTAATTTTTTATCTTCAGCCGCTAGAGTTAAGGCGGTTGGCATTCCCTTTGCTAATTCAACAGCAAAGCCTGGGCCACTCAGTGCAGCACACTGTGTATTTTCTATAACGTCTTTGATGATTTCTGATTGTAATTTCCCAGTATTCTTTTCAATTCCCTTTGAACATACAACAAGTGGGCAATTAAGACTTTTAATATCAAAGTTTTTTAACGTTTCGCGAAGGTATTGAGCGGGAGTAACCATCAATAAGACGTCTAAATTTTTTAAATCATTAAAATTTGATGTGGCAAAAATATTTTTAGGCAGTTCGATTCCCGGAAGGTAACGGCTATTTGTATTTTTCGAATTGATTTCTTTTATACACTCAGAATTACGTCCCCATAAGGTAACATCATTAGTGGCCTTTGCAAATGTAGCAGCTAACCCTGTCCCAAACGCACCGCTGCCCATGATTCCAATTTTATTCATGCTTTTGCACCCTTTTTACCGGAACCTAGCATCGGTTCAGCTTTTTGATCTATTGGCCACCTGGGGCGTGCAGCTAATGTCATATCATCTATTAAACCTGCTGAATATCGTTCAATACCAGCCCAAGCAATCATGGCAGCATTGTCTGTGCAGTATTTTAAGGGAGGAGAAAATAAAGTAAAATTATGCTTTTGTGATATTGTTTCTAATTTTTGTTTAATAACTGAGTTGGCTGCAACACCACCTGCTACTGCAAAATATTTTGAATCCGTCATTTCTTTAAATACTTCTATAGCACGATTGGTCTTTTCAGCCAAAGTGTCAGCAACTGCCATTTGGAAACTTGCACATAAATCCTTTTGATCCTGATAAGAAATGCCACCTTTTTCTTTTACCAGCAAATCCCGAGCTCTTCTTAAGGCTGTTTTTAAACCTGAAAAAGACATGTTACAATCTGGTCTATCCAATAGTGGGCGGGGAAAATTGAAACGTGTTGGATCTCCTTCTTTAGATTTTTCTTCAACTAATGGACCCCCTGGATATCCAAGACCTAAAAGCTTTGCTGTTTTATCAAATGCTTCACCTGGCGCATCATCAATTGTTCCTCCAATTCTTTTGAACTCAGTCGCAGAAAAAACTGCAAGAAACTGACAATGACCCCCACTAACTAATAGCATTAGGTATGGATAAGGAACAGAGTTGGTCATTCGAGGAGTTAAGGCGTGCCCAACTAAATGATTCACACCAATCAAAGGTTTGTTCAAACCCGCTGATAAGCCCTTTGCACACATTACACCACTTACAACACCACCAATTAGACCTGGCCCAGACGTTACTGCGATAGCATCAACATGCTTAAGCTTTACACCAGATTGAGAAATTGCATTTTCAACTGCTATGTCTAATTGTTCTGCATGCGCACGAGCTGCAATTTCTGGGACAACACCTCCGTATGCTTGGTGTAGAATTTCTTGACCAACAACTATTGATGATAAAATATGTGCTTTACCATTAATACGCTGAACTACAGCTGCGGCTGTATCATCACAGCTACTCTCTATGCCAAGCATTGTTATAATATCAGTCATTGTATTTAATAAGCCTACATGGTTGTTTAAACCAAATAGCACTGGAACTCATAGCAAGCAATGACCGAGAAGATACCTCTACTACTTATTACAAGACCACGAAAGCAATCTGAGCAATTAGTAGATGACTTGACTGAGCGTCTTGGAGGGCCACCAAAATTTATAATTCATCCAATGATCTCCATAAAAGAATTAAAAGTTAATTTGCCAAAAAAACTAATTAATCCTTTAATATTTACCTCTCAAAATGCTGTAAGTATTTTGTCAAAGAAGACTAGCCAAAGAGGTGAGGCGTATTGCGTTGGCCTTAAGGTTGCTAATTTAGCAAAACTTAATGGATTTGATGTTATCTCTATC
Organism: Rhodobacteraceae bacterium Water-Bin34; assembly: GCA_900197625.1. Classification (GTDB taxonomy): domain Bacteria; phylum Pseudomonadota; class Alphaproteobacteria; order Rhodobacterales; family Rhodobacteraceae; genus Amylibacter. Next base: position 15,754 of record FZLS01000026.1, read on the forward strand.
TCTGAAACTGTTGAAAAAATGATAGGATCTGGCTTGCCAGAAAGATGTACGTACCTGAGGGGAGAGCAAATTACTACTGATATTGCATCTATTTCAACAGCAAAAATAGACGAATATATTTTATATACCCAAGTTTTGTTAGAATTAAAAAACAAAACAAAGCATCAAATTAGCAAAGGATGTATTATACCTGTTTATTCAGAAAATATGGCTAACCATTTGGTAAATTGTTTAAGTGGTCAAAACGATTTTATCACTGTAGTTTGTATAAGTAATAAAGTTAGTGAACCATTTAAAAAACATGGTTTTGAGAATATTATTGTTTCACCTGAACCTACTAGTGAAGCTATGATAGACGCATTAGCAATCAGACTGTAAATCTCTGATGAAAAATTAAGGATCTCTAGGATGGCAAAGAAGCCTATAAAAAAAGACAAACAAGAGGCAAATATTGAAGATCAGATAGATAATGAAATTCTAAATCAAGAAACTGTTGGTGACTTGAAATCAAACAATAATATCTTAAAATATTCTATGATTATAATTTTCTCGTTAATATGCGGTGGAATAATTACACTTTCTTTTAGCACGAAGATTTCTGCTCTGTTACCGAGTGGAATGGCACCTCTTGCAAGATTTCTTTCACCTAGTGAAGCATTAGCAATAGAAAGAATTCAAATATATAAATTAGAAACCGATAATCGGTTAAATAAAATAGAAAATATTAAGCACCCAAATGTTGATTTAAAAATTAAAGAATTAAGAGATGAAATAAGTAATGATATCGCTCAGATTTCAAAAGAACTAACTGAAATTGATAACTCTAAAATTGAAAATCGTTTAAGTGAATTAGAGAAGAAAATAACTAACACATTAACTCTGGTTGATGAATTGGTATTTAACTCATCAAAGAATGTTATAATTAATGATAGCCCTTTGAATAAAAATTATGATTTAATAATTAAGAAACTAAGATCTGAGATAACTTTTTTATCAAACCAGCAAAATTTTTTAATTGAGCAGTTCAATACATTGAAGAATGCAAATTTGAACACATCCAAAAAAAATTCAAAAGATTTAAACGATTTTGATAAAATAAAAGAAGCATTAAATTTTGGAGGTCCGTATAAGTTGGCGTTAGAGGAAATCTCAAAAAAAGAAATCCAAATTCCTAAGGTATTATTAGATAATTCTGAAGGTGTAGTTACAATGAATTATTTGAAAACTAATTTTCCAACTGTTGCTCATGCAAGCCTAAAGGCATCATTAAAGCAAACTGATGAATCTGGATTGGGTGGGAAGCTGTTAGGATTTTTAAAGTCTCAAGTAACTGTGAGATCTTTAGACGCTCAAGAAGGTAACTCTGTAAACGCTATACTTTCTCGAATGCAAGTTGCACTAAATAATGATGACTTATCTGAGGTAATACGGCAATCATCTGATTTAAATGGAGCAGCAAAATCAGAAATTAAAGACTGGCTTTCACTGGCGGTAAAAAGGCAAGAAACTGTTGATGCCTTTTCTGAAATGTTAGGTAATTAAGGTAGTGGAATGATAGGGTCTTTAACCAAAATAATATTTTTTATTATAATCATAGCTACAGTTTCCATTGCTGCTGGAGCAATCATTGATGCAGGTGGTGTGATAACGATGCAATTTGCATCCTATGAAGTGTCACTTACGCCTATTCAAGGTATTATTGGCATTATTTTATGCTTATCCATTCTATTAGCAGCAAAATGGATTTTTGGGATAATCGTGGCAATATTCAAGTTTTTTAATGGTGATGAGACTGCAATAACACGATATTTTAACAAAAATAAAGAAGAGCGAGGTTATAAAGCACTTGCAGATAGTATGGTTTCTATGGCCGCAGGCGAAGGCAAAGATGCTATAAATAATGCAAACAGAGCAGAACGCTTGTTGAAGCGTCCTCAGTTAACTAATCTTGTTAGTGCACAAGCAGCTGAAAAATTTGGAGATAATAAGCGTGCGCTTAAGTATTATAAGCGACTTTTAAAAAATGACCAAACAAGATTTGTAGGACTGCAAGGCCTTCTTAAACAAAAACTTTTAGAAGGTGATACTGAAACTGCATTGTTATTAGCAGAAAAAGCATTCTCAATTAGACCAAAACATGAGCAAACATTGAATATTTTATTTGATTTGCAAACTGAAAAGCTAGATTGGAAAGGGGCTCAGAAAACAATAAAAGCAAATGTTCGAGCTGGTAAACTTCCAAAAGATGTTGGCCTTCGTCGTGAAGCTATTTTATTACTTGCTGATGCAAAAGAAATGCTTGAAGCAGGAGAGATAGATAAAGGTAAAGCCGCAGCAATTGCTGCAAATAAATCTTCTCCTGATTTGATACCAGCAGCTATTTTAGCTGCAGAAATGTACATGTTAGAAAATAATAAGCGTTCTGCTTCTAGAGTTTTAAAAAAAACATGGGGCTTAAATCCACATCCTGATTTAGCAACGGCTTTTGCTGAAATTAATCTAAAAGAAACAAGTAGTGAGAGACGTAAACGTTTTAACCCTCTCATAAAATTAAAAAGTGAACACTCTGAAACAAAATTACTCATAGCAGAATTAGCTATAGGTAATGAAGACTTTCCTGCTGCTAGGCGCGCAATAAAAAATTTAACATCGACGAACCCAACGGTTCGATCACTTGCTTTAATGGCAGCTATAGAAAAAGGTGAAGGAGCAGATGAAAAAACAGTGAGAGCTTGGTTAAACAAAGCCTTAACGGCATCACGAGGTCCACAGTGGGTATGTGAAAAATGCTCTAACATTCATTCATCTTGGCAGCCTCGGTGTGGAAACTGTGAAACTTTTGATAGCTTATCATGGAAAGAGCCCCTCACGGATGATACTAAGTTAACAAATGAAATGTTAGATTTTACTGCAGGTATTTTAACAGGTTCAGAGTCTTCACCACCACCTGTGACTAATATTGATGATGCTGAAGTTGTTGATGATTAAATTTCTTTTTTTGCAGCGCGTACTTCGCGCTCCAGAGAATTTAGAAAATTAGATCTATCTGTTTTTGAAAACGGTTTACCAGAACCTTGTAAAAATGGATCAGCTCCTCGCAAATCAGCCATAAGGTCTCTTGTTGCAAGCTGATTGCCGATATTGGATGGCGTAAACATATCGCCGTTATGGCGAATAGTTCGCGCACCTGCAGCCACTGTTTTTGCTGCTAAAGGGATATCACCAGTTATAACTAAATCACCTTTAGTGGCGCGATCCGCAATCCACATATCTGCAATATCTGGTCCATCTGGTACAATAATATTTTCAACCAAAGGATGGGGATTTGGTCGTAATCCCCCATTGGATACGATAAAAACTTTTATATTATGTCTTTCAGCAACTCTGATAGTTTCTTCTTTAACTGGACATGCATCTGCATCAATATAAATAGCAGCCATCAATTTATATTATTTAATATGTTTGCATGATGTTCAATGTGATCTCTCATAAAGCTCATTATGAAAAAGTAACTATGATCATAACCATCTGAAAATCTAAACTGCCCTTTTTGTTCACGCATGTTCATTGCATTTTTTAATGCTTCTGGCTGTAACAAATCTAAAAAATTATCTGCATTGCCTTGATCAATAAGAACATTTGAATGAAAGCCTACCTTTTGCATTAAAATTGTAGAATCGTATTTTTCCCAATTTGCCTTATCTGTTCCTAGATATTCTTTGAATTGTTTTTGGCCCCATTCCGACATTGTAGGATTTGCGATAGGTGCAAATGCTGAAACTGATTGATATTGGTTTGGTAAAGACATTGCTATTGTTAATGCGCCGTGCCCGCCCATTGAATGTCCAGTTATGCCTTGTGCATTTTCAAGAAGAGGGAAATTTTTGAATATTAATTTTGGTAGTTCAGCTGTTATATAGTCCCACATTTGAAAATTATCAGACCATTTACCATTTGTAGCATTTACATAGAAGCCTGCACCTTGCCCTAAATCATAATCATCGTGATTTGGTACATTCTCTCCTCGAGGTGATGTATCAGGAAAAATTAAAGCAACTCCATTTTCAGCAGCCCAACCTTGTGCAGCAGATTTGACCATTGCATTTTCGTGAGTGCAGGTAAGTCCTGATAGGTACCATAGAACAGGAACGCTTTTAACTTTTGCTTGAGGGGGAATATAAACTGCAAAAGTCATATCGCATTTGCAGCATTCTGAGTAATGTTTATAGACACCTTGAGTGCCTTCAAAACAAAAGTTTTCTGATAAAATTTCCATCTGAACTTATTTATCCAATGTAATAATTAAAATTCGACTACAGCACGTATTGATTTACCTTCATGCATTAAATCAAAACCTTTATTAATATCTTCTAACTTCAGCTTATGTGTAATCATAGAATCTATTTCTATTTTGCCATCCATATACCAATCTACAATTTTAGGTACATCCGTTCTACCGCTAGCACCTCCAAAAGCTGTTCCACGCCAAACGCGTCCAGTTACTAATTGAAAAGGTCGTGTGGAAATTTCTGCACCAGCAGCAGCAACGCCAATAATTATGCTTTCACCCCAACCTTTATGTGCAGCTTCTAATGCAGTTCGCATGACGCCAGTATTTCCTGTTGCATCAAATGTATAATCTGCACCACCGCCTGTAAGCTCAACGAGGTGTGCAACAAGGTCACCGCTTACGTCACCTGGATTTACAAAGTGTGTCATTCCAAATTCTTTGGCTAAAGCTTCTTTGCTATTGTTTAGATCAACACCAACAATTTGATCTGCACCAGCTAAACGCAAGCCTTGTACAACGTTGAGACCAATTCCACCCAATCCAAATACAATTGCAGTTGATCCAATTTCAACTTTGGCAGTATTTATAACTGCACCTATTCCAGTTGTTACACCACATCCAATATAGCATATTTTATCAAATGGAGCATCCTTTCGAACTTTAGCTAACGCAATCTCTGGCATCACTGTATGGTTCGAAAAAGTAGAGCACCCCATGTAATGGAGAATTGGCGTGCCATCCATCATGGAAAAACGTGATGTCCCATCAGGCATTACACCGGCACCTTGTGTGCTTCGAATTTTTTGACATAAATTTGTTTTTGGATTTAAGCAATATTCACATTCGCGGCATTCAGGAGTATATAACGGTATAACATGATCGCCTACTTCTAGACTTGTAACGCCTTCACCAATCTCAATAACAATTCCTGCACCTTCATGGCCTAAAATAGCTGGAAAGGCACCTTCTGGATCATCACCAGAGCGAGTAAATTCATCTGTATGACAAATACCTGTTGCTTTTATTTCTATTAAAACTTCACCAAATTTTGGGCCTTCTAAATTTACATCCATGACTTGAAGAGGCTGCCCTGCGGCTAATGCAACTGCTGCGCGTGTAATCATATTAGTCTCCATATTTCTAAAGCTTTATTTAAATAAATAGTTTGGTAAATATATTTTCTTTAATAGCCTATCAATAAAAAATAATTTAACAAATACTATTATTTTATGCCTATTTTTTCTCTAATTTTTTCATCCCGCAATGAAACAGTTTGGCCTAACCAATCATCTGCCTCTGAAGTCGTCATCCAAGCCAAAGCCATTGCTGGCCAAAGTGGATCAATGTGTTCTTCCCAAGGAATTTCACTCACACGATTAATACCTGACTTGGCTATACTTTTTTGCATATCTGTAGCTACTGTACCTGGTGATAATGTCAGAGCTCTAATGCCGTTTTTTACTTCTTCAATATGAAGGCAAGCAGTTAAATGATGAACAGCAGCCTTTGAAGAACAATAATGAGCCCAACCGCTTAAGGCGGTTGTTGCCGCTCCTGAACCTACATTTAATATGGTACCACCATGATTAGATTTCATAATTGGCAAAGCATATCTAATTCCATAGTAAAGACCTTTTAAGTTTATATCGATCAGTTGTCCCCATGCAACTGGGTCAGAGTGTTCAATGCGTTGTATTGGGTCAATGATGCCTGCATTATTTATTAAGACATCTATCGTTCCAAAAGCTTTTGATGATTTCATCATTAGATCATTAACTTGAGATGGGTCAGCTACATCACATTCAATAGCCAGTGCATTTTTACCAAGTTTATTTGCTATTTCTTCAATTTTATTTTTTGAGCGTGCAGCTAAAACAACATTTGCATTTAAGTCAGAAAAATAGTGTGCAGATGCTTCACCAATACCACGTGAAGCACCTGTAATTATGACTGTTTTATTTGTGAAATCTAACATTTTTAAATATTAATTCTTTCAAGATAAATCACATTTTAGGGAAATAATCCTCACATTTGCCTTCACGATAAACATCTGCAGTACAGCAATGAAGGCCACCTCCAAATGCATAGGCATCTCTTAACTCTACCTCAACAACCTCCATGCCAAGTTTATCCATTTGCTCTGCTTGATAAACTTCTGACTTTTCAACACATACAGTTTTTGGATCTAAAACCAAAACATTCATTGATAGCCAAGTTGAAGAATAACACAAAGGCGGTGGAGCATTATGTGCTGGTTGGGCTGAGTCTACTATGTCCCAACCATTATCATTAAACATTCTTCGCTGCTCTTCAGGAAGTCGGCGCTGTGGATTGTTTAATATTAATCCTGGGCGTAGGGGCGTAAAAGTTGCATCAATATGAATTGGATAAGGATCCCCTGGGAAATTAACTGAGTGTACACGATGCTCAGGAAAATGACGTCGTAGCCATTCGATACCTTTTTCATTGGTCGTAAATCCATGTTGTACTACCAAATCTCTACCAAATCTTAAAACATCAGCCGCATCAAAAAGTGGTTCTTCTTCTGTTGTCACAAAAAACTTTTCTTCAGCCCATTTTAAGCGTTGTTCGTTTCCAATCTTATCCGATAAGTAATCTGGATGATAATCAGCATCAGTCAATCGTGGTTTAGGAGCTGATTCATGACGAAATTTTGGATCTTCATTAAAATAGTCTTGCATTAAGGGACGGTAGTTTAAATATTCAAACCAACGACATCTATATGACATTGTTGCTTCTAATATTTCAGAACCAACTGTTAGTAAAACATCCCTAGGGGGCATGCATCCAAATTGACTTTCTGTTTTAAAATCAGGAGTTATAGCTGGCATGCTATGGTCAATTGACGTTGGGCGGTCAACTTTAATACCGCGATTTTTCAGTTGACTGGCAAAGTTATCTAAGAGTTCATTTGCACGATCAATTGTTTCTTGTGGGCGACGACCCCATTGTCCACGCATGTCGCTATCTTCTGGTACTTTTGCATCTAATGCAGGTTCTTCAGGAGGAATATGGCAATCGTCAGCTCTTCCAACGATTACATGTTTTAATGGATCCCATTCATTCCAGCTATTAACAATTGTTTTTTCAGGCGACCAAGACATTTTTCTCTCCAAATTAATCGTTTTGACAGAACTTCATCTAAGATATTTTTGCAACTAAATTATGAATAATAATAGCTTAAATTAATAATTTTAGTTACTTTGATGGTTGTTCATTTGGTCCATAGGTTTAAAGTTATAAAAAAATAGGTATGAATATGAAAAATAGCTTATCAGAATCTGCTCAACAATTATTAGACATTGCAAAACAAGCAGGTGCACACTCAGCAGATGTTTTGATGGTAGATGGAACATCAGTATCAATAGATGTTCGAGAAGGAGAGTTGGAGCATGCTGAAAGAGCTGAGGGTGTAGATATTGGCCTTCGTGTTATTCAAGGTGATCGACAAGCATCAGTGTCTATTTCGGATTTAAGTAAAAATGCGATGGAACAGATGGCTGAACGCTGCATAGCCATGGCGAATGAAGCCCCTCGAGATCCGTATTGTGGGTTAGCTACATCTCAAGAATTTGCTGCAGATTGGAATGCTGAGCAATTGGAATTATTTGACGCTTCACCTGCTCCAACAGCTGAATATCTCAAAGAAATGGCTGCCAGAGCAGAAGCATCTGCCTTGTCCATAAAAGGTGTTTCAAAAGCGCAAGGCGCGTCTTCTTCGTTAAGTGATATGTCAATTCACCTGGCAACAAGTAATGGTTTTTCAGGAGGATATAGGCGTACATCTCATTCTATTTCCTGCGTTGCTATATCTGGGGAAGGTTTAAATATGGAGCGTGATTGGTGTGGAGAATCTCATAGCCATTATGGGGCTGTCCCAACTCCTGAAGAGATAGGCTGTTTGGCGGGTGAAAGAGCTGTTGCGCGCGCTGGTGCTGTAAGGCCACCTACAGGATTTTTTCCAGTTTTATTTGATGAGCGCGTTTCATCAAGTCTCATAGGTCATTTAGTTGCTGCAATAAATGGTGCATCTATTGTAAGGGGGTCAAGCTGGCTGAAAAATTATCTTGGAGAACAAATTTTACCTTCAAATCTGTCACTCTTTGAAGACCCCAGTAGAAAATCTATGGCAGGCTCTAAACCTTTTGACGCTGAGGGATTATTAGCAAAACCGCGCCATGTCATAAAAAATGGAATTCTAGAGGGTTGGACATTAGACCTTAGCACAGCAAAACAGCTAGATATGAAAAGTACTGCTAATGCATCACGTGGTGTAGGGTCTGCGCCATCGCCAAGCAGTGGTAATTTACAATTATCAGAAGGTAATGAAACAAAAGAAGATTTAATTGCAAAGATGGGAACAGGTCTCATCGTTACCTCTATGATTGGGTCTACAATTAATCCCAATACTGGTGACTATTCTCGTGGCGCTTCAGGGTTTTGGGTGGAAAATGGTCATATTGTTGGGCCTGTAAATGAATGTACAATTGCTGGGAATTTATTGGAGATGTTAAAAAGAATAATTCCAGCAAATGATGCAAGAAAAAATCTTTCGCGTGTTGTTCCTAGTTTGCTTATTGATGGATTAACCATTGCCGGAAAATGATCTCAATTTATTAAGAAATGCAGCTATTGGGGCTGGTAAGATTGCAATGCGGTTTTATCAAAAAAACCCTATTTCTTGGGACAAGGGAGATGGACAAGGCCCTGTAAGTGAAGCGGACTTAGAAATTGATAAAATGTTATTTGATTATCTATCAAAAGCTAGGCCAGATTATAGTTTTTTATCAGAAGAAGCTGAAAATAATACTGATAGGTATACTACAAAAAACGTTTTTATAATTGATCCTATTGATGGAACGAAGTCTTTTTTAAATGGGCATGAAAATTTTGCAACATCTATCGCGGTTGCGCGCAATGGAGTCATTCATACTGCTGTTGTTTATTTACCAGCAAAAGACTTACTTTATGATGCACAAAAAGATGAAGGCTCAAGATTAAATGGAGTGCAAATTCATACTGGAAACAATACAAACATTAATGGTGCGCGTATTTTAGCATCCGAGTCTCAAAGCAACCCCAAACTATGGAAGGATACCCCACCTCCTATTGAAAGGCATTTTAGATCTTCATTAGCATATAGATTGTGTTTGGTTGCTGAAGGTAGGTTTGATGGGATGATGACACTTCGACCAACTTGGGAATGGGATGTTGCCGCTGGAAATTTAATATGCACAGAAGCTGGATGTGAAGTCAGAACACAAGAGGGCGATTGTCCCATTTATAATTCTGAAGCCTCAAAAATGAATGGTATGATTGCAGGTAATTCAATACTTGTTAATAAACTTCTGGGATATATTAAGTAGACTGTTATAAACCCATTAGAAGATTACTTATAAATAAAGGCAATAGAATGACGCAAAGATTGCATATGGTGTTTGGTGGCGAACTCAAAAACCCTACAACTAAAGAATTTAGAAATAGTGATGAAATTGATATCGTTGGAATTTATCCAAATTATGAAGCGGCTTATAGTGCGTGGAAAGCAAAAGCTCACCAAACTGTAGACAATGCACATACAAGATATTTTATTGCCCATCTTCATCGGCTAAGAGATGAGGATCATGCTGCAAGTCCAACTGAAGAGCTAGGATGATTTTTTGCAAAGACTTTCATTTGGCATAATTGTTAATTACTTAGTTGCATATTTATTGCAGCCTTATGAAAAATCAAAAATTGCAAAAGCATACGAACAATCAAAAATTTCTAAAGATCTATTTGAACAACTACAGGGTATTACAAACCAAAGGACCGAAAAGAAAATACTAATTTGGTTGCATGCAGAGTCTTTAACGCAGGCAGATAACTTTAATGAAATAATTTCCCATTTTGAAGATAAAAAAGATCTTGAGTTTTTACTTACCACTGAAGAAAGTTACGGAGATCAAGAGTTTCATATGCCAGGCATTCATCAATGCCTTCCATTAGATCATCCCACCTTTGTTCGTCAATTTATAGATCATTGGAAGCCTAATTCTTTGGTTTGGCTGTCTGATAGAATTAGGCCAATATTATTACATAGGGTTGCAAAATCTAATATCCCAGCAATTTATGCAAATGCTAGCCTCGTTCCGGTAAGGGCAAAAGCATTTTTAATATTTCGTACATTTATAAAAGTATATTTGTCTTACTTCGATCGTATTTTGGCTAAGTCTGATGAATCGGCAAAGGATTTGAGACGCATAAAAGAAGTGCGAACAAAACTTGAAGTTCTAGGCACAATGCAAACAGGTGCACGTGCTTTACCTTATGACGAAATGTTAAGATCTAAATTTTCTACAATACAAGATAATCGTTTTTTGTGGTTGGCAGCACATGTAGTGCCAGGTGAAATAGCCGCATTGGGAAAAACACAAAGACGGGTTTCTAGGAATCTTCAAGGCTTATTGTTAATTCTTCATATGGATGATTTAGATGAGGCAAAGACTGCACAGGTTAAACTTTCTGCATTAAGTTTAAAAGTTCAATTGTATAACCAAGATATTATTCCTGACATAAATACAGAGATATTAATTGTCAGTGGCTCAGAGAATTTAGGAATGTGGTATAGATTGGCCGCTGTTTGCTTTTTAGGAGGATCTCTTGTCCAAAGTGGAGGTGCTGACCCATTTGAAGCAGCCGCATTAGGATCGGCTATTCTTCATGGACCCTATACTCAAAATTATCAAAACGATTTTGATCGTTTGCTTGATGCAGGTGGAGCGCGTCTGGTATACAATTCAGAAATGTTATCTAATGCACTTGTAGATACGATGTCACCTGATCGAGCGGCAACAATGGCACATGCTGCTTGGGAGGTGTGTTCTGCAGGTGCTGAAGTAAACGATCGTATTATTGAATTGTTGGATGGCTATTTAGAGAAGGAAGAAAACCTTGAATCGTCCACCTAAATTTTGGAACAAAAAATATAGTATTATATCGATATTACTAATTCCATTTTCTTGGATCTACAGCACTATTACTAAGCTTCGTTTGTATCTGGGTGCGCACCAAAAAATAAGCGTTCCTGTGATTTGTGTTGGAAATATTAATATGGGTGGAACAGGTAAAACACCTGTTGTGATAGATTTGGTTATGCGATTATTAGAAATGGGGAAAAAACCTATTGTTGTAAGTCGTGGATATGGTGGCTCACATAAGGGGCCTGTCATGGTATCCCCAAAACATACAGCTGATGATGTGGGTGACGAACCGATTTTATTGACAGGTTTTAGTGAAGTTTGTGTTTCTAGAAATAGAAAAGAGGGTGCACAAATGGCGATTAAACGTGGAGCTGATGTTATTATATTGGATGATGGATTACAAAACCCTGACTTGTCATATGATTTAACGATTACTGTTGTTGACCAACAAGTGGGATTTGGGAATTCTAGAGTATTCCCAGCAGGCCCACTCAGAGAAACAGTTAAGAACGGCCTTTTGCGTACAGATTTGATTGTTGCTTTGGGTGGACGTGACCTCCCCTCAATAAACAACGTGCCATGTATTTCAGGATTTCTGAAACCCTTAGAAACGGGAATGGATTGGGATGGTCTTCGATCATACGCTTTTGCAGGAATTGGGAGACCAGAAAAATTTTTTACAACCTTAAAAAAACTAGGTGCAGTAATAGTTGCAACTAGAGAGTTTGGGGATCATCAAAAAATTCCTGAATCTATTTTAAAGAGATTAGAAGCAGAAGCTTCTTTGAGTAATTCCCAGTTGGTTACAACAGAAAAAGATGCAGCTAGATTACCAAAAAATTGGCAACTGAAAGTCCTTACATTACCGGTAAGGTTATCTCTGAATGAAGAGAATAAATTAAATCATCTATTAAATAAACTATTTTAAGAATTTCTTATTTGAGTCCCCTAAATTAGGAGAGGGGCTATCATAAGACATTTCCATGTCTGAAAATATTATAGGATTTTTGACAGAAGGCACGCCGTCTAAATCAATCTTCATGCCACGGTGTAGAATCTGTGGATCATTAAATACGTCTTCGAGCGTATTTATCGGCCCTGCTGGCACACCATAATTTTCACATTCAATTAACAAGTCGGCTGAAGAAAAATTAATAGTCTTTCCCTCTATAAGATTTAATAGCTCATCGCGATTTTCTAATCGAGCGGGATTTGTTTTAAATTTATTTTCTCTATACCATTCAACATCAAATATTTTGTTGAAATTTTTAAATTGCTCATCATTACCAACAGCTAAAATTATATATCCATCACTTGTAGAAACAGCACAGTATGGAACAATATTTGGATGATTGTTTCCTCTTCTATTTGGAGGTGTGCCGGTTGTCAGGTAATTCATTGCTTGATTTGCGGTTGTTGCAGTTGCAACATCAAGGAGGGATAAATCGATGTGTTGACCAAGACCTGTTGTATCCCTAGATCGAAGAGCTGCCTGAACTGCAATAACGGCATATAATCCTGTAAAGATGTCGGTTACAGCAACACCAACTTTTTGAGGTTGGCTATCAGCCTCTCCAGTAATTGACATTAAGCCAGACATACCTTGCATTAAAAAATCATAGCCTGCTCTTTTTGCATAAGGCCCAGTTTGACCAAACCCAGTAATCGAACAGTATATCAAAGATGGATGGTTATTGTGTAGGGTTTTATAATCCAATCCATACTTATCTAATCCACCTACTTTAAAGTTTTCAATTAAAATATCTGCTGAAGATATTAAATTTTTTAATTTTAGTAGATCGTTTTTGTCCTTAAAATCTAGTGAGACTGATTGCTTTCCTCTATTGCAACTATGGTAATAGGCGGCATTTGTTTCATCTCCTGTGTTGATAAAAGGAGGACCCCAGGTGCGTGTATCATCACCTGTTTTGCTTTCTATTTTAATAACTTCGGCTCCTAAATCAGCCAAAGTTTGGCCAGCCCACGGGCCAGCCAAAATACGTGCTAATTCAATAACCCGCAACCCTTTTAAAGGTAATTCTGCCATTTAAGGCATGGCCTCTTCAATCAATGCTGCTAACTCAGTGTAAGACATATTGCCTATATTTTTGCCGTTTAAAATAAGTGATGGCGTAGAGCTTACATTGTCCGCTTTTGTAGTTTCCTGGAATCGAGCAACCATAGCCGTAGCTACGTCTTTGTCTTGTAAACAGACTTCCATTTTTGACTGATCTAACCCAGCAATTCTGCCAATTTTATAAAGGTTTTGTGCTATTGCTGCACCGCCATCACCCTTCGTCCATTCGCGTTGCTTAGAATACAAAAGATCTGAAATGCCAAAATATTTTTTAGCTCCGCCACATCTGGCAAGAAGTGCTGCCCAAAGTCCTGGGCCATCAAAGTAAACTTCACGATAAATGAATTTTACTTTACCAGTTTCTATATAATTCTTACGTAAACTTGGGAAAACATTTTTATGAAAACTAGCACAATGTGGGCATGTAAACGAAGCATATTCAATTATAGTAATTGGAGCATCATCAGATCCCATTTCCATATCAGGAATATTAATAGGATTTGTGGTTGTATTTTCAGCAAAAATAGGTGCTGTGCTGGCACTTATTGCTCCAAATGAGAGAAGGCCTGTAAATGTTCTGCGGTCCATAATTTAATCCTTATTATTTCTTATAATTATATTTTTGCCTAATCTTGATAGCGCATTCTTTAGATTGCTATCAGATACATTTTTTACAGAGGTTTCAACGTTAATTATCTGTTTCTCTGATAAGGTTTTTTTAATGTTTTTACCTTCTGAACTTTTAATTGTATCTTCAAAATCAACTGGTGATGTTTGAGTTATTTTGATTTTACTGATTGCATTATAGCCATATGTTGAATTCACTTTTGAAATTATTTTTGGAAGTTGCATCTGTAAAACTGGTGCATTTGCTCCTGTTGTTAAAAGTGTAAGTGTTGCCCCAAACCCTTGCTTTCCATAACTCACTTTAACTGGCCTACAGATATTTGCCGTTGATGGACCAGCAATATCCTTCCAATTCGTCAGCAATCTTGTTTCAGCAAAACCACGTGTTTCTGTAGCCGCTCGGATTTTAGCTTTTAATAAGCCACCAGTTTGTATAAATCCGCGTGACTTATATGTCATTTGCGTCATTTCCTATATTCAGTAGTTACATCAGTTTATATCAGTGGTTAATAATAAACCTAAAACACATTGCATTGCAAAGGGCATATGGCTTGGTCAATAAAAATAAAATAGCTGAAGATTTATTAAGTTGGTATGATATAAATGCTCGAAAATTGCCATGGCGCATTCCGCCTTTAGAGAGCAAAACTGGTGTACTCCCTAACCCTTATTACATTTGGATGTCTGAAGTTATGCTTCAACAGACAACAGTAGCGGCAGTTAAAGAGTATTTCCTAAAATTTATAACATTATGGCCAACAGTGTTTGATATGGCGAATGCTAAAGATGAAGATGTAATGGCAGCATGGGCGGGGCTAGGTTATTATGCTCGGGCTAGGAATTTATTAAAGTGCGCACGCGTTATTAAAAATCAATATGATGGAAAATTTCCAAGTAATGAAAAAGATCTATTATCATTGCCTGGCATTGGGCCATATACAGCCGCAGCAATAATGAGCATAGCATTTAACAAAAAAGCAATTGTATTGGATGGCAATATTGAACGTGTCATGTCTCGTATTTATGCCGTTCAAGAACCTTTACCTGCATCAAAAAAAGCTCTTTGGCTATTAGCTTCTGATTTAACCCCAGAAAATCGTTGTGGTGATTATGCTCAGGCAGTTATGGATTTGGGAGCTACAATATGTACGCCTCGATCACCAAAATGCACTCGTTGTCCTTGGATCTCTAATTGTCTTGGGTTATCACAAGGTATAGCTGGTGAATTGCCAAAAAAAATCCCTAAGTTAAAAAAGCCAATACGAGTGGGCACTGTATATGTGGCCATTAATGACGATCACTCAATTTTATTAGAGAGGCGCTCTAAAAAAGGTTTACTTGGCGGTATGTTAGGATGGCCTGGAAGTGAATGGGCTATCATGCCAACAGACCATCTAGAACCAATTGAAGCTGACTGGCGTTCAGTAAATGAGCCTGTGCGCCATACTTTTACGCATTTTCATTTAGATCTTACCATTAAAATTGCATCAAATGTTAAAAGCGTTCCTAGAGTTGGTAAGTTTATATCTAAAGATGAATTCAACCCAAATGATCTTCCAACTGTGATGCGAAAGGTTTGGGATAAAGCATCAGAATTTCTAGAATAATAATATTTTAATTAAAAACCCCCGCCATAAGTGGCGGGGTAAGTTGGCAAAGTTTAGAACGAGCAGTTCTAAACGGTAGTTATCTTTTAAGCTTCCTTTATTTAATAAATAGGGAAGCCATTTTCTTTAAAGTTTTAAGGAGTCATTTCTGAGCGTATTTTTTTGCGTAGCATATCAATTGGAATGGCTTCTCCACGTTTTTTAAAACACCAATATGTCCAACCATTACAGCTCGGGGCTCCTTCAAGAGCTGCTCCAACTTGATGGATTGAACCACGCTGATCGTGAGCTACAAGAGTTCCATCCGCGTGAATTTTAGCGCTGTGGCGTCCATTCAATGAATAAAGTTCATCACCTGGTTTTAACATACCTCTTTCAACGACTTGGCCAAATGGAACTCTTGGCTCAGCTCGTTTAGATGTTGAAACCTTTAAGCTATCAACATCATATTTTTTGATTGCTTTGATACGTTTTGCTGCAACTTTTCTATATTCTTCTTCGCGCTCAATACCAATAAAGTCCCGTCCTAATTTTTTGGCTACAGCACCAGTGGTTCCAGATCCAAAGAATGGATCAAGGATTACATCGCCTTCATTTGTTGAGCCAACAATAATTCTATGAAGGAGTGATTCAGGTTTTTGTGTAGGATGAGCTTTGTCCCCATTTTCATTTTTTAGACGTTCATTCCCATTACAGATTGGTAAATGCCAATCAGATCGCATTTGCACTCCATCATTAAGTGCTTTTAGCGCTTCATAATTAAATGTTGGTTTTGATTTTTCAGTTTTACCAGCCCAAATCATAGTTTCGTGAGCGTTGGTTAACCTAACACCTCTAAAATTTGGCATTGGATTAGATTTGCGCCAAATCACGTCATTTAAAATCCAAAACCCTGCATCCTGAAGGGCTGTCCCCACACGGAAAATATTGTGATAAGATCCTATGACCCATAAAGCGCCATTTGGTTTTAAAACGCGGCGTGCTGCTTTTAGCCAGTCACGGCTAAATTTATCATAAATTGCAAAGCTGTCGAATTGATCCCAATGATCATCAACTGCATCTACTTTTGAATTATCTGGGCGATGTAAGTCACCTTTTAATTGTAAATTATAGGGTGGGTCTGCGAAAATGAGGTCGATTGAATTCTCAGGCAATGAATTCATCACCTCAATACAATCACCATCAATAATATTATTTAGTGGCAACTTAGCGCTGCCTTCTTTTTTTGCTCTGTTTACCATTTCTGCCTCGTAATGCGCATTTTTGCGTCGTTAAGGTTAAAATGATTCAAACGAAGGCCAACGTCAATTTATTTTTATGAATCAGTTACTTACGAGGCGAAGCGGAATACAACATATTGTGTATAGGTTTGAAAGAACGTCTATGGTGTGGGGTCACCCCATTATTTAGCAGTCCAAACTGATGCATTTTTGTACCATATCCAGCATTTTTTTCCCAACCATAACCCGGATATTCTATAGAAAGCTTGGCCATAAGTCTGTCACGGGTAACTTTCGCTATGATAGACGCAGCCGCAATCGATGCAGATTTACTATCACCTCTAATAATTGCTGTTGCTGGACTTGGCAGATTTGGAGGTAATTTATTACCATCTATTAATATATGATCAGGTACTGGAAGTTTAGAAACAGCACGTTCCATAGCCCTAAATGTCGCTTGTAAAATATTAATTTTATCAATTTCGTCTACATCAACGTGCACATAAGAGACAAGTGAAGTGCCCATAATCTCTTCGAAAAGTATAGCTCTTCGTTTTGCATTTAGTTTCTTTGAGTCATTTAACCTAAGGGGTATATTGTTTGGGTCTAGTATCACTGCACAGGCAGTTACCGGACCAGCCCAGGGTCCTCGACCAACTTCATCCACTCCTATAATGACTTCATTGCCGTTGGGGCGGAGTGAATTTTCTATACTGTAATTTACATCAGACATATTCATGTTTGTATGTAAGGCATATATTTAATGGACTTTATATGCCTTACATTACTGTTTTTAGGTTATTTATCTGTAAGTAACAGCTTCCCCTGCTGTTTCAGATGAACGTGTCGCGGCATGAACAATGTCATACATAGAAACGCTTCCAAGTTTTTTATCGTCTTTTACAACTATGACACTGTCTTTTTTGGCTTCTACAAGTGCTTTCATAGCATCTTCTAATGAAGTCTCATTTGAAAGTGTAATACCTTTAGCTGAGGCCTTTTTAAGGGGTAATGTCCCAACGGTTAAAACACGTGCTCGATTAATATCTTTTATAAAATCAGCTACGTAATCATCAGCAGGATTTAGCACAATATCTTGAGATGAGCCTTGTTGAACTAAACGGCCATCGCGTAATATGGCAATATCGTCACCAATGCGTAAAGCTTCATCGAGGTCATGGGTAATGAAAACGATTGTTTTATGAAGCTCTTCTTGAAGCTCTAATAAGATACCTTGCATATCAGATCTTATAAGTGGATCTAATGCTGAAAAAGCCTCATCCATCAAAAGAATATCAGCATCAGTCGCTAGAGCTCTGGCTAAGCCAACACGTTGTTGCATTCCTCCAGATAATTGAGCTGGGTAACGGTCTTCAAACCCTTCTAAACCAACACGTTTAAGCCAGTGGGCAGCTCGTTCTTCTGCATCTTTAACTTCAACGCCCTGCATAGTTAGACCATAAATGGTATTTGCTAAGACTGTTCGATGTGGAAGAAGTGCAAATTTTTGAAAAACCATCGAAGCTTTAAATCTGCGAAAATTCATAAGTTCTTCATCAGACATTGCAAGTACATCGACATCATCAATATAAATTTGACCTGCAGTGGGTTCTATTAAACGATTTATATGTCGTATTAGTGTAGACTTCCCTGAACCAGATAAACCCATGATAACCTGGATTTTGCCTTCAATAATATCAAGATTGATATCCTGAAGCCCTAAAACGTGGCTATGTTTTTCTAAAAGCTCTGTTTTTCCAACACCTGATTTGACTCTCTCGACGTGAGATTCACCTTTAGGGCCAAAAATTTTGTAAAGATCTTTTATTTTAATTTTTACTTTAGACACCATGATCTCCTTCGCGATGTTTTTGTAACCTTTTACCGTAAGCTTGAGATACACGGTCGAAAATTATCGCAATTGCAACAATCGCAAGGCCATTCATAAGGCCTAATGCTAAATATTGATTTGATACGGCTCTTAGAACAGGCACACCTAGGCCAGGCACACCAATCATTGCAGCAATAACGACCATTGAAAGAGACATCATAATTGTTTGGTTAACCCCTGCAAATATATTTGGAAGGGCAAGTGGGATTTGTACTTGAAATAATTTTTGGCGATAATTTGATCCAAATGCATCTGCCGCCTCTAGGACTTCAGCGTCAACTAAACGAATACCTAGATTTGTTAATCTTATAATTGGAGGACTTGCATAAATCATCACGGC
>FZLS01000272.1 GCA_900197625.1 Rhodobacteraceae bacterium Water-Bin34
ATCAGTCAGCTGCCGATTTGTAAGTCCCGAGCAATTTGCCAGACTCCTGCATGGCAGAGAACATGCTGTCAGTGTCAATCAGGTCGATCATAGATCCGCCCGAGAAAGTGCCTGACGACATCACGACCATCATAAGCCGCGCGTTTTTTTCCGCATCGGACTCAACGATCATGATGGCTTCAGCAGTGGAAGGTGAAAAATAGATGCTCTCAGTTTTGATCCCAAGTGCAGCTGTAATTCCTTTAATCGCTTCACCTCGGTCTGACGGATTGGAGATCATGCCCTTAAAACCGCTATCATTGTAGCTTGCGCGAACCAAATATTTTGCCATAACTTATACCTTTCAGCCTTAGTTTTATGCTTAACTGCATCGGATAAAACTCCAAAAACCTGGCCTAAATTCCCTTGTCTTTCTCGGTTTTAGCCAAATTTTAAGTGGAGATAGCTTTGATGCTCATTACCACTACAGTCATTTCGTATGTTGAGTTTGGAAGGGGATTAAATGACGATCTAGTTCGAATGTTGAAGCAGTTGTAACACCGCCCGTGAAGCGCCACATTTACCAAGCCAGGCGGCGCCCAATTTCAACCCAAGCCATAAAACTCTCATCCTAAAATTACAGCCTGTTGGCACCTCAGCTCGGGTGGGCAATATTTGGCAAAATGGCTATGGAGCTGAAATGGCTATGGAGCTGATAGAGGCTTTCGTATCAGCAATCTTTCAGTGTCGTAATAAGTTGTTTGCAGAAATTTTATCGGTAGCTTACTCAGAAGGCCAACCCCAAATGATACACGGTATGAGATATGTTTTCCCAATCAAACAGCGATGACCATTCTTCTCGGCAGAGTTTTTCGAAAGAGCCAAGGCAACGCCGATCAATTTTGCATGATGGCATTGTTATCAAAGGCGATTGGCAAAGTGACGGTACAGTAGAATTTGGCGGCAGGATTACGGGCGATTTAACGGTCGATGTTCTTGTCGTGACTGGCACCGGCAATGTGGACGGTAATGTGAGGGCGCGATCTGTCACGGTCGAAGGTTATTTGAACGGCACGATCGCAGCTGTGGAAGTGGTACTGGGGTCAACAGCCGTTGTTATAGGCCAAGTGGTTGCGGAGAAAATACGAATAGATTTTGGCGCAAATGTCGTCGGTCGCTTGTCAGCCACTGGCAAGCCAACAGCCGACAGCACTCCAGCCGAAAATAATGCCTCGGATGCGACCGCTGAAATTGACGATACCGCGTCATCAAC
>FZLS01000007.1 GCA_900197625.1 Rhodobacteraceae bacterium Water-Bin34
TAATGCTCCAAATATTGCACCTGTTATGATGCAACAAGGCGGAAGTGATGTTACTCAGGTGAGTTATAATGCTGGCAGTGGCAGCGGAGATGGAACATCGTTAAGAGTATACGGGCTGACTGGCGCAATCGCATAAAAAAACGGAGATAATAAATTATCCCCGTTCCTATGTTCGTTATCAACTTATGCTATAGAGCTTACGCATAATATCATTACTCCAAGGGTAATAACTGTTAATGCTGTTTGAGCTACCATATCACAAAAGTGGCCGTCACATTCCTTAATATAGGAAATTACTCTGTTCATTTGGCTTGGCCCTCCTTAAGGCCGGCTATTCGTTTAAAAGCGTTCTCTTACCAGATTTACTTTTTTTGCCGATGTCAATTTTACGAGGTTTCTTCTCTTCAGGTATCACGTTCTCTAGTTCAATGGCCAAGATCCCGTTAACTAGATCGGCTCCATTAACCACAATAGTGTCTGAAAGAGTAAATGAGCGTCTGAAGGCTCTAGCAGAGATTCCTTTATGTAGGTATTCACCTTCATCTTTAGAATCTTTTTCTGCGAAGACGTTTAGTACGCCTTCTTTAAGTTCCACCTCTATTTCGTTCTCATCAAAGCCAGCTACAGCAATTTCAATGGTGTATCTGTCGTCGTCTAACTTTACAATGTTGTATGGAGGGTAATTCGTTTGACCTGGAGTCGAGTTCTGCATTCTATTTAGAACTCTATCAAATCCAATAAAAAATGGATCGCTAAGCAAGTCTGTTGTCATTCTTCGTGTATTAGTCATTTTGCTATCTCCTTTAAATTAAGCAAGATTTATATTTGGTCGATTAAATCCGACCGGTTTAACATGTAAGAACCCGATAATTCAGCATTCTTACACATTTATTTATATACAAAAATTGTATATTCTTAAAAAAAGTTATTACTTTTTGTAATAACCTTTATTCATCTGTTGAACCAAAGCCACCGTCACGGTCAGTTTTGATTCCTGGTTTATCTGTTGTCTCTACTATTTTAGTACGAAGAGTTTTTTCGATTAAACATTGAGCAATACGCTCGCCATGCTCGATTAGAGCCATGCTGTCTGAAATGTTTTCCAGCATCATGAAAGATTCTTCTACATAATCAGAATCGATTATACCAACTCCATTTACCATTGTCAACCCTTTCTTTAGAGCTTGACTGGAGCGAATATACATTTTCATTACATGCTTTTCTGGAATATCGAAGATAAGACCGGTTGGTACTAATACTCGAATTCCTGGAGGTAGTTGAAATGAGTCTGGATTTCCACCAACACCCTTAACTACAATTTGCATTTCTTTGTTAAATGCGTTATATGATCTTAAACGCTGACCACGAGTAATACATGCTTTAATATCGAAACAAGCTGATCCAGCTGTTGCGTATTCAGGCACGGATGCCCGATCATTCACCTTATAAACATTCATAATTTACTTTTTCCCAATATTATATTTAGCTTCAAGTGTCCAATTTGATTTTTCTTTGTGTGATAAAATTTTGATTTGATTAAGAGGAGCAGCAAGTTCGCCTGTTGCATCTTCATGCACAATAGAACATAACTCCCATTCTTCCAGAAGTTTAACAATCGTATTACGTCTTGCTTTATCTTCTTCTGTAAATGTATTCTTTTTTCCGTCGAGTATAAACAATTCCTTGAAATGTAGAATTGCGTATCTTCCCTGCTTATGCAAAATGTGGCATGTTTGATATAACTTCTTTTCTTTACGAGAAGAAATGCCAATTCGAGTTAAAGTCTCTTTAACTTTTAAAAAACTATCTGGGGAAGGAAGCGAAACTTCTATACCGACACCTTTGAAAATGTCTTCTGTTTCCATAACGTACAGCACCTTATTTTAAATTATTTTTTGTTGTTATCACGATGCGTCAAATGTTGCATCCAATATATTTATTCTATTTTGAACTTCCACCTATTGTGAGTTTGTTCTTAACAGATTTCATATCATCTTGCGATAACGCCTTATAATATAATTTAGCAACTGTACGATTGCAATTATAAACTTGTTGAATAGCATCAAGATCTGTACTTTTATCAGCCTTTGGCCATTTTGAGAAACGTTTACGTTTACGTAAAGCACCTCGATAATAATCAAATTGAGCTGCATGAAACAGATGATGTCGCATATTCATTTCATTAGCATGAAGGATAGTATCTTCAAAGTTAGTAAATCCACGATTAACTACATACGGAGTATATTGCTTTTCGATCTGATCAGGTGTATCATGATTTTTAATGAGATCTTCCTTAGAGAAAGATACTGCATTCATAAAATCAAAGGGGTTGTAATCTTTAGCCATCTTTAAATTCTCCAAATACCTCGGGTGCTAACTTCTGAGCTTGTTCTATAGCGTATTCACTAGGATAATGTTTTAAACAACGATATGCTTCAAGTCTTATAGCTTTTGGAACACGAGGTGTTTTCTTAGGATCCATTAGATTATATAAAAATATTCTGGTATTGTCAACTGCATATTTGCGTTCAACTGGTAGTGTCATTTCTTACTTCCTCGATAGCTTTAAGAACTTCATTAACTTCATCAGCACATGCTTCACATGCTTTAAGAGTATGTAGTCCTTCAGCCGTATTAAATTTTACATTAAACGCGATCTTAGGATCAACGTCTACGCCACAATTAAAACAATGAACGGTCTTTTCTACTTTTTTAATAGACCAACCGAACATTAATCCTCGTCCTTTTCGATAGGATTATCGTAATAATCGTGAGTACCAGCACGGTACCTAGCTTTACGTTCTTCGAGTATCATTGTAGAAATCCACAAACCTTTAGCCAAAACATATGTTACACCAAGTGCAATTGCACCTTGAAATACATTATAAAAAACATCTAAAATCATATTAAAATATCCACGACTTGGCCGTGGTCCTCAAGTGGTTGGTTTAATGTACCATTAGCATTATAAGTGGTGTATTGAACTTTTTCAACTACAACTTCACCATTTCTTTCAACATGTCGAACATGTACTTGCATAGTTTTTCCATTAACTACTTCTGTAGTCATATAGGAACTTAACACTATTGGTACGTTTGTTGATGCTGCTATTTCACTCATTTGTATTCAGATTCCAACATTACTTCAGTAAGGAATGCAACCATATTAACTTCGAGATCAGCTACAAAGTTTGCTTTGTACATATAATCAGCAAGAGTAACTACGAAGCCTGGCATAGATTTAAGTTCAACTTTATCAGTTGCCATATCATAGATACGTCTGAACATTTCGTTCATATCTTGATCAGAGTTTGATGCAACCCATTTGCGCATACCTGTAAAGTTTTTTGTTTTAAGAAGTTTAAACATTTCGTCCATAGACTCTTGTTTGAGATTAACAAAGATACCTTCATCAATACGACCAGAGGAAGCATATGTTTGAAGCTCGGTTAATACTCTACGAAAGTCTGGAAAGTGTCGTTCAATTACTTTGGCAAGAACTTTTTTGTCGTATTCAATACCTTCATTATCAAGGATTGCGTTAACTCGTTTAAAGAATTCCATCGCCATTTTAGGACGTTGCGTTGTCTCAATAGTAAAATCTACTTCAGACAATCGAGACCTAAGTGGTTCAATGATACGATTTTTAAAGTTACATGTAAAGATAAACCCGCAATTAGAAGAATATTCTTCAATAAAGTTACGTAAAGCGGGTTGGACTGATGTAGCGTTGAGGTAATCTGCTTCATCAAAGATTACGTATTTACGTCCACCTGTAAGAGATACAGAGGATGCATATGTAGAAATTTCATATCGAAGAGTATCGATATTAACGTTAAGAGAACCATTCTTTACTATGTAATCACAACCAAGCTCTTCGAGCATAGCTTTAGCGATAGTAGTTTTACCAACGCCTGGACCACCAGTAAGTAATAGGTTAGGAATGCTTTCGTCTTCTACAAACTTTTTGAAAGCAGCCTTTGTTTTTTCAGGAAGGATAGTGTCATCGATTTTTTGCGGTCGATATTTTTCGACCCATAACACTTCATTTGCTTTGGATTCAATAGCCATATGTTTCACCATTTTCATAATATAAAATAAATGAGGGTTTGTTTATCAACGAGAGCCCTCGATCGTTCTTAAGCTTTTTACTGAACTTTATCAGCAAGAGGAGCATCTGCTGGTACGTCAGCTGGAGCTGCAGCAGGCATAGCGCCTTCAGGAGCTTGTTCACCTTCAGGTGCATTTTGGCGCAAGAAGATTTCTAGCTTATTACGTAGCATACCTACGCCAGCCATCTCATTGCCTTCGATACCGCCTCTACGAGATACGACATCAATTAACTGTACAACAGTCGCAATATCTTGCAACGAAATTTGTACTGGTTCTTGTTTTTGCTCTTGACCCTGAGCAGCTGGGTTTTCATTTTTACTCATATTCATTTATCCTTTTTTATAAGTCGACTTAGTATCAATAGCCACGAAATACGTGACACCGTCGCTTTTAAACTCAGAGATACCCTTCGCGCAAAGAGTAACTTTGTAATCCTGAGGTAAAAGCTTGAGATTATCAGTTTTAATGATAATCTTAAATTCATCAGAGGTTGTGCCGATTTCGACGCCATAATCATCAGAATTATCGTTGCTACTATCAACGGCTTTCAGGTAGATTTTACCATCCTGACCGACGAAAGCAACTTCGCTAAATTGAAGAACACCAGCAGCTTTAATCACTGACTGAAGATCTTCCCAAGAAACATCTACTTCGACATCAGCAGTTGGCAGAGTAATATCTTTCTCTGGTGCTGCATGAATCATTGAGATGTCGGCATAAACATACTTAGTACGCTGTTTGCCTGCTGTAATCATGAAATATTTATCATGAAACTCTACTTCTGGATCTTTGTAAAGACCGAGAATAGATAAGAACCGAGATAGATCATATACACATGCTTGTGATGGGATCTGATCTGGGATTGTTGCTGTTGCCACCAAAGTTTTTTCTGGTGTTACTGTTTTAAGAACATTACCTTCTTTCATTTGAATAGATTTGTTAATGGTCGAAAAACTTTTAAGAATCGTAAGAGTACGTTCACTGAATTTCATTATATAAGCTCCTTAATGCATTGTTTATTTATTAATAATATCATAGTCTATTTGAAATGTCAACTATTTTTTCCCTTTTTTATAGCTTTTCTTACTACTTGAGCTATCGGCTGTTAACGAAGCACCAAGTTGTCCCATATGTCCAAGAGAACCTTTAAAGATGTAAGACCCAACATGCTGCAATTGCATCCAAGGGCACATCCATACTTTTAATCCAGCTTCACGCGCTTTCTTACAGAAAAAGTAATCTTCTGATAGATAACGTTTAGTTGTTGGATCAATAATACAATCAAAGAATGCTGTAATCATTCGACTTCCGTCAAAATTATCAGTACGAGCATGATCTGGTTTGTATTCAAGTTCAGGGTAAGCTGCAGCAAACTTAGTAAATGTTTCACGTGCTATAAGCATAAAGCCTGTACCACCTTCTCCAATCTCCATTGGTTCATTCATCTTAAATGAATTTTGCTTTTTAACTGGATTAAAGACATAATCTGCAGCATAGTTTTCTAATTCAAATGGGTTTTCTTTACCAAAGCCGGCATCTGCAGCTTTGTTAATCTTTTCCCAAGCAATAGTTTTCTTAGGATAAGGACCTGTAACAATATTATATTCTTCTGGATCTTTTAAGTTAACTGCCATTAGACCTAATACGTCACGTGGATTAAAACCAATGTCGGCATCTATAAACAATAAATGAGTACAATCAGATCTTAGAAACTCGTCAACGATATAGTTACGTGCCCTCTGAACCAAGCTCTCATTAAATAGGTAATAGAAATGAATACCAATACCATTAGTAGCGCACATCGTAGCAAGATCTGTAGATGCTTTGGTATATGTACCAGCACATTGAGCGCCATACATAGGTGTACCTACAAAGATTTTTTGTTTTCGTAATTCTTCAATACTTACTTCTATTTTCATATTTCAATTTGCTCCAAATCTGCTTCAGCTCTTACGATAGCTTGTAACCTCAGAATATCTGCAGCAACATCATGTTTACTATCATGTGCTTTAAAATTGTATTCCCATTTTGCAATGTCGGATACAGGAATAAATCCGTTCTTTCCACCCGGTACATTAAAATCAAACTTAGCATCGATATATGTACGAGTATCTCTTACTGCCCAATACTTAAGGTAATCATTTAGCAATGAACTCTTATCAGCATTTTGAGCAATACGTTCTAGTATTACTGGATCAAAAGTATTTGATCTTGACCACCAATGACTAATTGGTCCTTCAGCTCTTAAGTAATTGATAAACTTTTCCATAAACTGTACAGGATTAAGATCAAGGTCTGGGTTTGGCTTCATATTTGTACGAAGCGCTGGTGGCTGATCTAACCACCATTGAAGATCACGTTCATTGTATTTACAACCGTGATTAACCATTTGATCTTTAATATCAAATTTATCTTGAGTCACGCCGAGAACAAGTTCTTTAAAAGAATAAGGTTGCTCGATAAATCGTTCCCATTCAAACGTAGTATAGGAACAATCAATAGCAGGTACAACTGCAGCATGTTGACCTATAGTCTCAAAATCTATAATAAAGTGTTTCATATTATTCCTTCAACGTTAGATTATATTATAACTTATATGTGTACAAATGTCAACTATTAAATGAAAGCTTCTAAAGTTGCTTCTTCTTTGTTCCACAGTTCATGTTTTTGATTGATATTAGATTGGAATAAGAAATCTGTATCAGCCCAAGGACGATCATTGTTAAATACTGCTTTAATTTCTTCACACATATCAGAAGCTGTTTGATAAGGTACGTTCTGACAAATATGATTAACTGATTTCTTAGGATCTAATAATTCGAAATCAGAAGGTAAACCCATAATAGTCATTGCTTCACGATAATTAATATATCGATCTTCGTATGGATGCGTGAGAACAGTTGGATAATGGCCAACAAAAGCTCCAATGTAATCCTTTGGAACAATAGTACCACGTCTCATAATATTACCACCAGATGCAAGCTTTTCATATTTACGTTCGCATTTTGGAACTTCACGCTCATATCCTTCTTTATCCATCCATTTACCAACTACATTATAGTCGTGACCAGCCTTTTCGATCATAGATTCTACATCATTGCCACGTACATTTTCTGTATTAAGGCTATCGTAATATTCACGATGAGTCATACCATTATTAACTTCTTCAAGCAAATAACGATAATAAGGATCGTCTTGACTTGGAATCTTTTCATTGATTGGTTCTACTTGGAAGTTTGATTTTACACCAGCAATAATGTCTTCGATCTTCTTATGAGGACGATTATAATATGTAAGTAGTGGAGTACGATCGCCAAAACGTTCTTTCTTCCAAAAGAAGTAAAATGTACGCTTACGAAATTGTGGTACACCGTGTTTGATATTCTTTGTAAGATATAGACTCATTGAATATCCGTTTTCTTCGCCAATCTGTCTAAGCTTTTTCAGCATAAACTCGCCAATCTTACCAACTAATGCAGGAGCATTCTCTCCCCAGAATACGTTTGGCTTTACTTCGCCTAAAACATATCGAGCAGTTTTTTCCATCCATTGATTGTTTTGATTTTCTTCACCAGGCTTAGAATGATATTGACTGAGACCAGCACAAGGACAAACACTAGACATTACATCAATCTTTTCACCAAGTGGAGCAGAACCACCTTTATCAAGTACATGATAAGGAACTTCGTAATCCCAATAGTTAAGTAAATGTTTTTCGTTGTCTTTAAAAACATCGTATGATAAGATATATTCTGGTCTAGAACCAAATACGTCGGTTGAAGCTAATGCCTCACCACCGATAAGTGGAATGATTGTCGCGTGTTTCATGCAAAAAAGTCCTCTAAGCTTGTTTTCTTAATATTATTGTATTCCAATCCTTGCCAATAAGGATAGTATTCACGTGATAGATGGACAGATTTTGGTTTTTCCATAGCTTTAAAATCAAGCTCTCCAAGTTCATTATAATAGCTTGGTGTAAGCCATTCGCGAAATTCAATACCTGTACCTTGAACCTTTTGCATTGCGTACTCTTTAAAATAGAGTCTTGCATCATTTCTTTCAGCCCAAGAACCATAAAACTTCTCACCCATATACCAACCGCTTTTTGGCAGATTACGTCTTTCGTTTTCGATGGGGAGTAGTTCATAAATCACTTTACTTTCCATATCCAAAGCGCCGACTTGTTCTATATAACGATCAACAATATCTCGTATTGCTTGTTTAGTATCGTCTTGTCGGCATAAATGATGTCGAATATCGATGTTACCAAAGTAGCACTCGATATGTTTAACATTATCTTTATTTATGAATTTTTCAAGACCCATCTCTAAAGCGCCATATAGAGTTTTAAATGGTACTGAATTAACATTACATCCTTCACGGTACATACAAATCGCATGACTATCGCCAATACAAAGCTTATCCCAAGTAGGATGTTGTGGTTTAAGTGTAATTGCTCTTTCCTGCATTTTACGTAGATTATCAATATCTACCTGAAGAAACTCTGGTACCATAGTATCAAGCGTTCCATCTTTACGCTTATGACCATTGAATTTGTTTTCAAGCATCGTAGCATAATCAGGCATATCCATTTCTAAAGAATATACTTCTCCTTTAAAACGTGATATGTTTCGAATATTATATGCATGTGGAAAGTTACGTGTACCACCAAAGAAGTTAAGATCTGTAGATTCTGCTTTACGATCGTTACCGTGATAGATATAAAGTCTATCGTATTCATTAAAGTCTTCAGTTTTGTTTGCTTCTTTAGCACCCTCACCCTGTACAGATGGGCGCGATAAGCTAGCATGGATATTATCTGTATGATAATGTTTTAATAAGTCGGCATAGATTATTCCTTGAGCTGCTCTGTGGCTGCTTGTCTGAAACGACATTGGAATAAAAGGAGCTGCAATAACTGATTTCATAATATTTACCTTATATAAAAAATTCTTCAAGAGAGGGTTGTGGTTTTAAGTTCATCTCAGCTATATTTAGCATTTTTTCAATGTCCTTATCTCCTGCACGTGTAACTACTCGTCTATCGCATGCTTTACGATCGTTACGTAGTTTACAGAAGATACCGTATTGACACATTCCAACTTCAGAACCATAAGTCATCATTTCAGTTTGGTCTTTTTGCAGCATTTTATCGCCTTTATAATCTAAGACGTTATGAGCTGATTCATGTATTTTAATTTTATCAAATCCAAAGAAGTTTTGATTGTGTCTAAACCATACAACCAAATCACCAGAGTTAATTACGCTGTTTGGCGCATCTGGAAAGAGTAGTCGTAAAGTGTATTGGGCTCCCGGTCCTGGCTTGACAAAGTTATCATCATTTGTCCATTTGAGGCCAGGGTTAACAGAGTTCGAAGTAGAACAGTGAAATCCATAATAGTTTCCTATGCCCTCGTGCGAAGTAAGCTCTTTGAATGCATCACTAATAGTTTCGCAATTCATTAAGCGTTCAAACATACCGTCTTCACCAAGACCGGCAACCCAATCCATCACGTTACCAGGATGTTTAGCATTAGTACCTTCTTCTAAATCATCACCAAACCGTTCGCGTTGGTACTTGTTTGCTGCACCCCATAGAGAAGTACGCAATTCTGTAGAACCGTATATAGCGAGTCCAGCAGGTCTTGCAAGAGTCAAGTTATATCGAATTCGTTCTCTTTCACCAGAGGTAAAATAGTTTTCAAAATCGACATGTGCTTTTTTAACATCATTAGTACGTGTACAAATTTGGTGAATACCACGAGCTCCATAAAAGTGAGAGATAATAGTATTACCAATTTTGTTATACATCGAGAGATCATCATCAGATAATCCCACGATGTTTTCTGCTATATAAACCATACGATCATCATATGTAATCATAGGGTGGAAATACTCTGTATCAGGATTAAGAGCATATTCCTCAAATTCATACGACTCGGCAAGTCCTTTTTGCCATTCAGCTCTGAGGTTAACTTGTTCTACAAAATATTTGAAGTCTCTAAACTTTTCAACGTCGCACATAGAAAAATACTTATCCAAAGGATAATCTGCGTGCATTGACTGAAAGCCATCAGCTTCGTCAAATTTTGTTCCGGTCGCATCAATCATTTATCACCTATTAGTATGATGGAATAGTTTGATTATAAACTACATTTTCGTGAGTGTCAACACCTTTATCAACTAAATCATGCTTAAGGTGTACGACGTTTATATGTGGCATCATTTGTTCAATCGCCTCGATTTGAATTGGATCATCTTCAAAGTGACATCCAATTCGATATCCCATTTGCTCTAAGTAGAACAAAGTCATACCTTTATGTAAACCTGACTGCCTACGATCATTAAAATCTCCAGGCTTATTGTTCATATAAAGAGGATTAGTGATGCCCCTCGAAAGGAGCATCGATTCAGTTTCTGCGCGATCATCTTTAGATCTACCAGTAATGATAATATCATCAGGGCCAGGGTTTACACCAGTAAACTTATCACCCATAAAGATTACACCATCAATATCGTAAGAATTAATTAATTTTGATGGTGGTTTATCATGTTCAGCAAATGCGTTTCTTTTACTCATAATCAGTCTTTCCGTCCTGGTAAGTATATGGTAGTTCTTTTGCCTTAGGCTTAGCTGATGCAAGTTGTGGTCTTGTCATACTTGTAAGTTCTCTACGAGCTAATGCATCACATTCAAACTTTGCGTCAGCCGTTGTAAGCTGTACCGGTGGAGTTTTCTGTGTATAAGCACTTGGTCCACGAAGAATACCAACAATATCCATTTCAGACGCCACTCGACAGAATCGAATTGCTGAAATAACCACACCACCAGAGTTTGGTGAGTCTTGGCAAGATAGTCTAGCTTGTAATGTATAACGAGCTCCACCAAATCCGAATGCTACAATATCGAGATCTGCAATCTTATTATCAGATCCAACATAGTCACCACCTGGTTTTTGTAGAACAGTTAATGATGGACCGGCATACAATGTATCACCAGCATAATTAACTCCACGAACAGTATTCTGTCCTTTCAAAACATTCTCTTTTGAGATATGCTTATTGTGTAGACGTTCTTTTTCAGCCATATTAATAAAGTCTGTATTTGATGTAACACCGTTACGAATATGTTCGCGACCTTGAGTTGCACCACCAATACGATTTGTTTGAGTGTGATAAGTTACATGCAAACCACCATCAATCATTGCGCCTTGTAAAACTTCAGACAATCTTGAAGCACCCCAAGCTGAACGCATATCTGAACCAACGAAGGTAAGACCTGCATTGATAAACTTTTGTTCAATTTGTTGTGTTTCTTTAGTTTCAATCAGTGTTGGAATACAGTTAACAAAGTGTACTCCTGCTTTTAAAGCTACATCGAGATAAAAACGCGTTGCCTTTTCAGAACCAACTGGTAAGTAGTTAACAAGAACTTCTGTACCTGTATCCTTAATAAGCTGTACGATATCATCAAATGATTTAGCTTCTTCTGCACCTGTTCTAAATGAAACTTCTTCAGGGTAGTAATCCATCCATTCTGCAACACCGTCAAGGGTTGGACTTGAATAAACCATTGCGCCAGGAGTAACACAACCTGGAGTATTATTACCAGACTCTAGCAATTCTTCAACGTGATTCATAGCACAGTTTGGTCTAGCACGTAGCGCTTCGATGAGTGGGCGATTTACTTTACGTCTATCGACATCAAAGCCAATTACGAATTCAACATCACTTGAACTATATCCTCCAATATCTGGATACATAAGTCCTACATGATCGTTGGGATTTTCATTATAGTACTGAATACCTTCAACAAGGGATTGAGCACAATTACCGACGCCGATGACGCCTACTTTAATTTTTGACATATTAGTCTCCTTTATATCAGTTTATTAACGTGAGTTTTTTGACTGGATCAGAGTAGCTCACTATTATATACTTTGTGTATAGATATACTATAACACGGTTTTCAAAAAATGTCAACAAAAAACTTTAATGTTTTCCGGACGATTGTATTTATGAAACTTTTTCGATGTGTGTTTCAAATTTATGTGGAATATTTTCCCACTCATAAGCATCTTCTTTAGGTGCTTTTTCTTCATCAATGTTCGGCCATATCTGACTATATTTAGCATTTCTTTCCATCCAAATGATTCTTTCTGGTTCTGGTAAATCAACGTCTGCTACAATAGCATCAACAGGACATTCAGGTACGCAGACTCCACAATCGATACATTCATCTGGATTGATTACTAACATATCATCTCCTTCGTAGAAACAATCTACAGGACAAACTGATACGCATGTGGTGTGTTTACATTTAACACAGTTGTCAGTTACAAGATACGACATAATTACATACCGAGTACTGTAACTTTAACACCACTTTCTTTGAACATTGGTAAACTTTTTTCTTCCCATACCTTTTGCCATTCGCCTTTGTCGGTCTTATCAGTTGGTATAACAACATGTTTAACACCAGCTTGTATTACACATTTAGCGCAATCAGGACAAATAGGTAATCCATACACATACATAGTTGCACCTTTAAGGCTTACGCCTGAGTACAACGCATTCATAAGTGCATTCATTTCAGCATGGATAACTAATTGATGCTTTTCAGGACGATTGGCTAAACGTTCAGGAGTATCTTCAATACCCTTTGGAAAGCCATTGTAACCTGTAGCAAGAATACGACGTTCATCATTAACAGCAACTGCACCAATTTTACTTGATGGATCTTTGCTCCAGTCGGCTATAAGCAAAGCCATATCCATAAAACGATTATGCCATTTTTGATCTCTGTCGTACTCGTAACGATCTGCTTCTCTCATTCTTCTTCCCATATAATTGTGGTACGATTCGTATTCTTCGATTTGTTGATCAAGAACATATGCGCCCATTTTACTCATTTTAATCTACCAAGTTGAAGTGACGGTCATAGACGTGTAAGTTCATTACTTGCCAGATAAGATCGCCTTTAGTAATAGTTTGAATAGGATCAGGCACAGTTGTACTTACGTTAAATTCATTAGCAGCATTATTCCATTCAGTAACAAACTTATCCATAAGATATTGAGCCCACGCATAATCATTTTTGTAGCCAAAGACTACATCGTTTGATCGCATTTGAGATACCATATGTAACTTATTGTCACGAATATAGAACGTTTGAGCATTAGTACAGATAAAATCTGACTTGCCGTTTTCGTTGAATTCAACCCATATGCTTGGACGATTGTAAACCATTTGAGCGCGACGGCTATCAGGATTACGCCATAGTTCAGCAAAGGCTTTATTAAATTGATTGAAATACTTATCGGAATATACGATATGGCCATAGTTTGAATTGATTTCGCCAGCATCATTTGCTGAGTATTGCCAAGCTTGTGGTGGTTCTTTTTCATCACCGTGAATATCATTAATATTCGTTGATTGGCTTTCATACCAATCTAATTCAGCTTGAATATACTTTGGAGCAGGCTTACCGAAGATTGATTCTTCGTCAGCAATAAAAGATGCACCAAGCATCTCAATAGTTTTAGCACCAGTTTTATCAGTAGTAAATCTTTCAGCAGCTAATTCGCTTTTGAAATATTCACGTACGTCACTAACTTTCATCGTCATATTGGTATCCTTCATTTGAACTTTGTTCTAGGTCTTCTACAATTCTGTAGAGTTCTTGCATTTTTTCGACATCATTTCTATTTTCAGTGTCGATCTGAATTTCAATTTTTATAATCATAAATCATTTATTGTAATCGGTTTCTTTGTTAAATCTATCATCTATGTCCTCAGTAGCCTCGCGTTGAGTCATTATAAGAATCATCAACTGAGTAAGAGCATGATGCGTGTGTGGTAGGCCAGATTCAGGATCGATATCTTCACCTGCATTCCAAGCCAAGAGATGGCGTGATAAAGACGCGTAATGACGAGACAATGGAAACTTGTTAACATCTTTACGCCAATTGTTTTCGCCATATTTGACTGCACCAAATGCAAATACTTCGGCTGCAGCAATAATAGCTTCAGACGGTACAAGATTAATTGGTGGTTTGCCAGTATCAAATTTCATAGTATATCCTTCTTAGTAAACATTTTCATTATAGACGGCGTATTCATCACCTTTGTGGTTGTAGAAAAACTTAATTTTGTTTTGACCGTACTGATCGACAAGCCAATTGTTTTCGAACTCTGGATTGCATTTTTTAAGGTTTTCACGAATAGTATTAAAAGGTGCAACACATCTCCAACGTACATCATAAGTATTTTCTGATAGTTTATTATAACATCCAAACACTACAATGTCAACACAATTTGGATATAATTTTCTATTACGCGCTAGCTTTTGTCCCATATAGTTTGAGATGGTAAGCCATTTAGTTACGTGACGTTTATGTGTTGGATCAGCAGAGTTCTTTACTTCGCATCTAAAGCCTTTCCAATCAACATCCCAGTTATGAGATGATGGAACAGTATGATCGAACTCAGCAGGATTCATTACACCACCTTGTCGAACTAAAGCAAATTCAAGAATAACACCTGCTTTTGTATGAGCATAAACGGTATCGTAATCACGTCCTCGTCTACGTACATCGCAAGAGTACATTTCTTTAGCCATTGTTTCTATATGAGAAAGCTCATCCTTGTTTAATTCAAGAATGAGCGGTTCAGGGAGGTAGTATTTTTTAGGCATCGCGAAAATGCTTCTTCCAAGATGATCCTATGATGCCAAGACCAGTACCAGACATATAGACTTGCCACATAATGCGAGACACTTCACCGGAGTTTGGAGCCTTTGCAATATCGTTTTTAAGACGATTAAGAACAAGTGGTTTAGTCTTTGGACTAATCATTTTAACTGCCGCTGTACGAGCGTCGTCTAACGGCATCTTATCAAGATTTTGAAGAGTTTCAATTTCCATTTTAAGACCTATCGTAAACGTATACGTCAGCGTGAGTAGCGTATTTTAAAGGAAGGGATTGATCATAACATCTGCTACGTCCATTGTAATCTGCTCTTGAATGAGCAGCTCTTGGACCACGACCTTGAAGTTTTACGCGCTTTTTCTTATCGAAAGGGAATGCGGTATTATTCAGCTTTACAACCGTTTTAATTCCATCGAGAACGGCTTGATCTTCTGGAGCGACTTGTCCATCAATCATTTTAATAGTTGCGTAGTAAGCGGTAGATCTTTCAGAGTATTTCATAGTATAGTTCCTTATCAATTTATATAACCATTATACATCATTTAAAAGGAAATGTCAACGGTTTATTTCACTTTTTTTAAACTTTTTTTCTGCTATCAAGGAAATCGTATGCAGTATCGAATGATTGCATATCGTCAGTAAGACCAAGTTTTTCATTGATCATATCGATAAACACTGAGTGAGCTTCTTCGAACGGAGAATAAGAGTTACTACTTAAGTTATCAAGAGATACTAAGTCGACACAATTTTCACCGTCAACTTTAGCCCACATCCAAGTGTTTTTATAGAAGCCCTCAGGATCTTCATACAGTTCATTGACAAGAACATAACCTTTATATAGGTATGCCTCATCAAATGAACTAATTCTATTCACTACAGCCATTATGCAAATTCCTTGAATTTTGCTACATCAAGGATTTTTTCGACGAGCTCTTTCCCGTAAGGAGTAAAGAGAATACCACGTCTCCATACAAAGCTTTCGACACACTGACCAGAATAGAAGTCTTCGTTCTGAGTTATCCAACGCAAAGCATCAGTCTCAGTTTTAGCGCCAAGATCGATCGCATTTTGGATTTCAGCTTTCATAGCCGCAACGTCTTCTTTTTCTTGACGTCGAGACTCTTGGAGTTGTTCTTCCATTTCAGCATCCATACGATCGAGCGCTTTTTCAAGAGCTTCAGGAGAGAGACCTAGGTAGTAATCCCAGGTTGAACCACGCGGACGAAATCCGTTTATATCTTTAAAGAAATCAGAAAAGCACATATCTTGTAGTTCAGCATTGCGCTCTACGGTGTTAGCTTCTGTGTTAATTCGATTACTCATTGATTAATCCTCTTATTGAGTTCCAAGTTGCATGAATTCTTCGGCTTCTTCTACAGAAACTCCAGAAAGTTTAAGTACTTCATTAAGATTGCGTGGACCAAAGGTTGATCCAAAACGAGTTAAGGCATCGCCAAAAGAACTCATTCGATTTGATCTTGCGATCTCCTCATCTTTCAAACCTTTCATTGGCATATTAACAGAGATGTCCATTAATTTACGGCCAATGCTAGCCACTTTGATTTCTGTAGGAGTTGGATCGTAAGCTGATTTCATAATTTAACCTTTTGTTGTTTTGATAAGACTATTATATCATAGTCAGACGGTAATGTCAACAAGTTTTTTCACTTATTTTTAAAAAAATTATCTGCATAGCGCATTTCTTCACGCCATACCTTAACTGCTTCAAGAACATTGTTCGGCTGAGCCATCGGAGACTCATCAGCAAATTTGATTACTTCAGCAATAGTCATTCCAAGGAATTCACTTTGCTTCTTAAGAATTGTGGTTGCACCTTTAATTTGCATCTTATAACTCCTCTATTGAGATACGGTAAGCTTTACCATTGGCATCTGTAACATCAATGGTTTTCTTAGTGGATAACATGTAACCCTCTGTAGGGTGCAGATCGTACATAGTACCACCTACTAAACCATTGATTACAGGAAACTCTTTAGTCTCCGGCTTAATAGTTACCAGAGCGTTTCTGATGAATGACGCGAATGCGTCGCAATATGCTAAGTTCATTACGCTGCCTCCTTTAAGTTACCAAACATTTTGAAACCAACCGAAGCTACAACAACCATTTCACCGGTTTCGTCAATGATTACGTCAGCCACTGAGATCGAATGCATTTTTGAAAGCCTTTCAATATTCTCTTCTGGACCGATATTACCAATCTCAAAGACTTGGTTAAGGTTCTCAGCTGTGATATTACAAACGTGAGTATAGTAACCTTTATCCCAAGCATCTGATGCTTGATCTGCAATCTTCTCTCCTCTAAAGTCCATTGACATATCCATTTTAGCGATATGTGATGGTACAGCGTGGTGACCTTCTGCATTGATTAGATCAACTTGAGCATCTGAGAGTTGAATTTGGTAGATTGCGTATTTCATATTTGATTCCTTTATTAATTTATATGTATATTATACATCATCTTAAAGCAAATGTCAACAATTAATTCACTTTAAAAGCAAATTAAATTAGTAACGAAATCAATGGCTTGTGATTTATTTTAATTTTTTTATTGGTTTTGTGTGTGGAGACCACGGAGTATAGTGGCCAGAGATGCTATTTCTATAGCTCTCGTCACGTTTCATAAGATGTAGGGTTAATCCTATCTTACTTCCTGCGAATCCTGTCGGTGCATGAAGCACTGAAGTGTCTTGTACAATGGCATTACAATGTTGCCATAATAATATTGCTTCAATAGAAAGACCATCATATACAGACAAAGGTATATGTTTAGGCATAAGCATTTCGAGTCTATCTTGATCTGGATTTGTTTCATCTATATTTTCTACACCATAGTCTTTATACGACTGTATTTTGACTATATTATGATAGTTGGCATATGAGGTTATATCTCTTCCATTCATAAACATAGTGGCATGTCCACGATACCTTTGGTTGAATGTAACATATGTTCCTGGGCCATCTATAAGCAATGGTATGATAATATCCTTATATGGTCTGTATCCATCAAGGTGAGTTACTGAGTCGGTGTGTAATCCATACGGTTGTATAGCTTTAAACATTTGATCTCCAACACTCATAGGATCATTACCAGCTATATCTGAATAGAATACTATATCATCTCCAAAATGTTCATAGATTTTTGGCCTTACAATATCAGATATTTCTTTAATAAGCATTGGATATGGAATACGGTAAATATGATCGTTTATGATCTCACCTATCGTATCAAATCTATAGTTCCAAACTTCAAGCAGTTCTAATCGTTCTTTATCTGTTATAAAGTCTGGAATACAATATGACGACTCGTATTGATCTTGAAACAATGTTGTATTTGGATTATGAATAATATCCATATTTCGAAGTTTACGATCGGCAAATGGTCTATCTGTCCTGTAATATGGCATTAGGTATTACCCTCATTATTTGCTCGTATGATTCACGCATTACAAATTTTAATTGTAAACGTTCATAAGGTACTGGATCCACCCAGTGTCTTATATATCCGTTATTTATTATCATTGCTTCATATGGAACATTACCCACGCCTTCGATTCCTATTTCAGGTGTTTGATCCATTAGATTAATTTGTATTGATGTTACATTATCTTCATCAAAATGAATTGGAAGATTAGAGTTTGGTTTAAGCCAATAGAAACGAGGCTTATTCTGAAATATATGAATACCAAGCATGTGTTCTACTTCAGATATTGCGTCATCTTCTCCTTGAGGTGGATATGTTTGGAACCATTTATCTTCTTGATCGAATTGTTTCCATTGGTAATACCTACCAGAGCTTCTCCACTTTTCAGCTATTTTTCTAAAGCGAGGTTTATCTATTTTAAAGTTAAGGTGTTTTAAATTCATATTCATTCAAGCTTTCGAATAATGCTATACAATCATCCATATTCTCTTCGAATGATATGTTTAGGCTATATCTTGTTTGAGCATTATTAAATACTGCATGTCGTTGTTGAGTATTTAAGAAAGCCGGCTTAGATGTTGATTCATTATTTTCAAATTGGCATGGCGCATACTGTTCTGATAATGGATAGGTTAATGCTATAGTTCTTTTACTGCTATCGGTATGCCAATCAATACGACTATGAGGATTCATTTTAAGAAGGTAAACGTTCTTACCAATAAAAGTAGTTTTTAAATCATAATATGAGAATCCGTCCGGTCTACCAGAAGACGTTTTATATGGAGTCCAATGATCTTCATGTAAGTTCTTTGCAACAATTAAGAAATGCGCATGCTGATGATGCGTTAAAAAGTTTGGAAGATTATAATGACTTATATTATTAAACATTTTTGCATTCCCATTAATGTTCTAGGACTAAAGATTGTATCATATACTTTACCACCAAATGTTTTTGCGGCAAAGTCATCATCGTAAAAAGACCAAAGGTATTCTTCGGGTTTAAAGTAATATACATCTGATTCTGTTATTTTGCTCCAATTAGGCATTCCTAATTTTCGATATCGACATATGTTAGTTAAAGCTTGATGATTTGTATGAGAATAGAATGTAACATATAATGTTTTACAACGTTCTTTTAATTTTTGTATAGTCTCTATTGCTTCATCTTTTTCCATATGAGTAATAACTGAAAACAACACACCTACATCATAATCCCTATCAAGTACGAATTCTTCTGTACCATTGGGATTATACATTTTATTGTATCCATCATAATGAATCCATTCGCAGCCAGGATATTGTTCTTTGTTTTGTTCTATAATAGCTTTATTAATATCAACACCAGTATAATCGTGGTGAGACTGATACCTTACAAAGTTACCGTGATTGCAACCAAAGTCTAATACTGATTTATTTTCAAAATCAACATATTGCTCAAAGTATTTTCTTACATCATATTTAAAGTATTTTGCCATCTATCCAAGCCTGCTCCGTACTATTGAAATCAGCGCTATGATTGATTGTTAAAGCAGTTTGTGTACCGGTAATTCCAGAATTAGAATTTTTAACGTGTGAATCAATAAGGTACCATTCTCCTGCTACTGCTGTAATAGAAGATGTGATGTTATCGTCTGCATCATGTGCATGCAATACTGTACCTGCCGGATCAATCATATATAGAATTCTCCAACGTGATTCTGTTGTAAAAATTCTGTCGTTTTTAGTATTATCTGATTCTTGATATCGCAATTGAGCGTTATCTAAAATTTCTTGTAATACATTATTAGCCACTAAAGTAGCTGTTTCGTCTGTAACATTCCAAGCTGTATAATTAATAATTGAACTATCGTATTCAATTTCTAATGCATTATGAGCAGGTGATGGTAATGTTAGTGCTGGTAAATTTAATCTGTTAATCATCTTAAGTCTCCGAATTTAGTATCGTGGATGCCCATATGAAAAACTATCCTTTCCTTTGTTGGTGATTGTACACCATGCGGTTTCTTTGTGTTTAAAACTGTAAGTGAATCATATACAATTGAATCCCGATGAGCCCCGGATTCTACATATAACTCGCCTGTATTCTCTGTTACTGGTATTAATACTGAGCATTCGCTTTTTACATCAACATGTACAGGCAGCTCACCACCTTCTAATACTCTAAAAAAGTTACAACGAAACTCTCTTGGTCTAATACCAAATTCATTCCATATCTTTTTAATTAACTTTAAGAGTGGTCGATCAAAATTATGAATCTCTTGAACAAAAAACTTATTCATTTCTTTACCGCCGGTGGCATCACTTACATATTCTGAATATAATTGATTACTGTCTTGCCATTCACCGGTAAAATATGGAGTCCAAAATTCAGGATCGACTTTAAAATCTGTTACTATAAATGAATCATTGCGCCATTCTTTAAACATCTAAATCATCCTGTCCATTAACAGATATGATAATATGAGATCTTGTAGTAGTTCCTTTATTCCAAGCAGAGTGTCTCATACCTTGATTTAAAAACCAACAAGATCCAGGTTCCATTGTTTGATATACCTTTTCACCTTCTTGATTAACACAATAGAATCCACAATCATCATTTGTTGTAATAGGAATATGGAAACGAATTGAATAATCAGTATTATAATCGATATGTTCTGCAACAAACGCGCCAGGATCCATAATAGCAATCCGTGCACGGGTAACTTCACCTTTAAATTGTTTAAGGATTTCTTCTAAATAAGTACCTTTGACCCAATCTTTTACGAGATTATAATGACGTTCATCAAGCCTACTCTTAGGAATCTTTTTATCATATATGCGATCTTCTTCGGCAGGATTATATTTAGTTAAAGCAATTTGTTTATAAGGCGATCCATTAACTTCAAATTTACCTTTACCATCTTTAACAATATAATCTTCGAACGGTTTTACATAATTTCTAAAGTCCCAAGCCATACGCTTACCACCCAAGCCTTTTCTAAACTCAGATTCTTTTACATCATTATCTTGTAGGAATTGATACGCATCTTCGATTGTATCAAACTTTAAACCAAATGCTTTTTGTAGCTTTGCAGTTTTACCGCCAACTAAATCTCCATAACCATCCTTTTGTTTTAAGTCATCAGTTTCAGGTGGCATGTTTCTCACGTCTTCAATAATCTTCGCGACATCAAATTGCATATCTAATTTTAAGAATGGTGGTAATTCATAACGAGTTTTCATAATTCGGTATATCCTTTAAATTGTAAGCAACCATCTCCTTCACAGACGGGTACTCTCTTATCATGTATATGCCATTCAGTATTTGTACCTTTGGCAATTTTATTTATTAGTTCTTTAAAAACTCGAGGGTTCTTTTCTCGACTTATAAACGCTTTAGTATATCCGAGTTCTTTTGCAAACTTTAATTGTTCAGATACCATAGTAAGTATATGAGCTCGAGCTAATTCTCTTCCACCTCTTCTTAAAACATCATCTTCCCAATAACGATTTAATATTCTTACTTCACCTTCTTCATAATGTTCTTCTCTATGCCATATAGAACTAAACCCAACTATATCATCGCCATCTTGTAATATCGATATGCAATCAAAATCAAACCAAGATATAGTATCATAGTTTATATGATTATATTCAGCACCGTGTAAACGTCTTAGAATATCAGGACGATCTTCTGGTAAGAACGTAATGACTTTACAGTTTGAGTTTCTCAACATAATTCCAAAACTCTTTTTTCTTTTTGCCGTGAATTAATAAATGTAATCTATCTTTGTCTGATTCATTTTGTACTGAATGAGCATAATGTATATTTAAAACAAATGCGCCACCGGGATGATAAGGTATTTCTTCTCCGTCGTGTACAAATCTTGAACCTTCTGGATATGTAATCGATATATTAAGAGGATCAAGCCAATTATGTTCTGGTACATCGACATGTTCTGCAATATAACCACCGGCTTTAATAACTAAATATCTTACGTCATCAATACGAGCATATGGTAATGACTGTACGAATTCCATAGTTGCAGGACATTGTAAACCTATTTCAGTAACATCCTTTTTAGATTTACGACCGTATTCCCAATGACTATTTGTATTATCAGATCCTGTACCATATAAAGTCATAGCACACCAATCCTTATGGCCATCTTCTGGTCTATGAATAACTAATGATTCTTTTACTGATTCGTATTCTTTTTCTATTTTATCGCAAGGTACATCAAAATTCATCTTTACCCAACGAGTATCGCTATTTCGGTTCATGATGTTTAGTATGATTCCCTTCAAATGGCGCAAATAGATTTATCCACCATCTATTTACTGGGTTACCGTTTGAGTCGTGGCCTGTTACATTAATAAGACCAAAGAATATAAATGATGTTGGTAAAAGAAGTACAAGCCATAAAGTAATCAATGGATTAATTAATAATGTAACTGCATAGGTAGAAAATAAAACATTCCATTTATATTTGTGAAAGAACATTACTCTTGGATTCTTATATAAATCTCGTACAAACTTTCGTGGAATAGTTTTTACTCTATAAGCCGAAAAGAGTATTGAATACCATTTCATATATTTCGGACTATGAGGATCCTTTGGTGTGTCAGCATAAGCATGGTGCATACGATGCATTCCTGCCCAACCCAACGGCGATAGCGCACTAGCAACTACTCCAACATAGAGAACAAATGCCTCTAAAACGGGATGTAGGTTTATAGATTTGTGGGATACTACGCGATGAAATCCTATCGTGAATCCTAGAAAGGATACGATCCAATAGAACATATAAAAATATAATAGAGTCATAATACAAATACCTTAATCAGCGGTTACATTACTATTTATCGAAAACCAACGAGAAGTTCTTAGAAATAAAGTGTATGATTTGTCTTTTGTTTAACTGATCGGCTATTTTTGCCTTTTCACGAATATATGTAGTTGTGTCTTTAATATAAGACTCAGGATAGTTTTCGTTATGCTTAAAATGCCAATCCTCGTTTAATCTAAATGAGAACACATTATTCTTAATAACTTTATAAGAAGTGATTGTCTCATTATCATATCCAAACGATTTTCTTATTTGAGGTGGATACATTGAATACTCATCTTCTTTAAGTTCTTTCATAACAGATAATACTTTATCTATATCAGAAAAGTAATTAAGTTTATCCATTACTTTTCGACTTGCAACCATAACTCCAGTATTATAAACATCGCATACAGGATCTATTTCATCTTCAGCTAAAAGAGCATGTGTGTTCCAATATTTTGCATGTGGACTTCGGAAGTCATAACGATATGATTCAAAGTAATTTCCGGTTCTGTTTATATACAAATCTTGGGGAGTACTATAATTACAACAGAATGCCACTTCCCAAGGAACATAATCAAATATAGAAATACCTATCTTTGTAAAATAACAATCTAAATCTACGTACAATACACCGTCGTATTCTTTTGTGAGTTTATCAAGAAGCCATATTTTATATAAATTGATTACATCGTATTCTGATAAATCAGGAAACCTTTTGTAAAACTCTTCATATTGTTCATCTCTACCATAATGAATATATGTTGCATTTATAGCATCTGCCTGTTGTTTATGATTATCAATTAACGCGTCTTTATATTTTGCTAGTTGATCTTTAACATGCTTAGACTTAGATACTGTCGCATTAAAATGGCCTCGTGGATTATCGAGTTTATCGTCAGGTATATCAACATGTATAGAAAACATTGCATAAGTTTTATCTTTAAAAAACGAATTAAATTTTTTATTAATAAAATGAATTGCTTTCATATCATTAAAATTATATTGTTTTGGAAAGTGGTCAACTATACAATGCCATTCATCATCTAAATTATAAAACGGTATATCGTATTCTAAAACCATCCACGCAAACAAAGCTTCGTTATTAGGATAAAAATGCAGAGTAATATATGATTGTTCGTTTTCCTTTATTGCTTTTCTTTTGATTTCTTCTAATCTATTTAAAGCAACTTGCATATTATTAATAAAGTCTAATTTCTGTATCCATTTAGA
Source organism: Rhodobacteraceae bacterium Water-Bin34 (assembly GCA_900197625.1). GTDB lineage: Bacteria > Pseudomonadota > Alphaproteobacteria > Rhodobacterales > Rhodobacteraceae > Amylibacter. The sequence continues at coordinate 24,309 of FZLS01000007.1, forward strand.
ATTTGCAAGCATAATACCAGTATTCATTACATGTATATCTTCGTTATCTTCTCCACCAAGCATTGCTTTTGTAATATGATATTTTAAAGTAGGAGATCTTAATCCGATTTCATTAAATAATACTTCTTTTACTTGTGTGCTTTGAACATGATCATCTTGATATTTAATATGGTAACCATTCTTTTCTAAATCGTGTTCATCAAACATATTTTCTTTTGTGTTCAATACAACATCCATATCAACATATAGAACTTCATCGTATTCTTCTGCTAATTTACACATTATATGATGCTTATATAAATTAACCTTTGTAAACTCTAATGATATATCACAATCAAAATCTTTCATAGTGTTATGATAAAACTTAAAATCAACTCCAATTGATTCAGCATAATCTTTTTTGTTTTGCAAAAGCTTATCGAAATATTCATCAACAAGTTTTACTGCTGGCGTGCCAAGATCATGAGTATCATCGACCTCGTTTAAGTCATCATATACTGTAAAAATAATTCTTTTCATCGACCAATTACCATATATCTATTATATTCTCCGCCAGGAGCTTCCATTTCTTCTTTATAAAATATTTCAGATAGCTTTAATGATTCAACAAACTCATTAAGACTATCGTATGTATTAATATGACTTTGTATTGAATGATAATTATTAGATTGTAAACATACAATGGTATGCTTTCCTTTGAGATTATTCATTAATATAATATCGTTCTTTTCCATATGTTCACAACTTGTATTAATGATTATATCATGCTTACCATCGATATCAAGCATATAATCCAATGCATCTTCATGTTTAAAATTAAGCTTACAAATACCTGTTGATAGTTTTTTACCAATATTAATACATTCTTCATCTGAATCCACTGAGGCTAATTCTGCGTCAGGATATTTTGTTTTAAGAATGATTCCTAATACACCATACCAACCACCGAGTAAACAAACTCTTTTATGATCTGATTTTTCTATGTAAGGAATGATTTTATCTGCAAGCCATTCTTTACTTGCTATTTGATTATCATTTACTGAATTAATTATATCAAAACTACGATACAAATCTACGGCAGGATTATACTGAGATTCTTTATAGATCCTTTGTATTTCCTTTAACGCATTTTTATATAGTTGTTCTTTATAACTCATATTGAATTCCATTAAACATTTTAACCGGTGCTTTAAAATCAGCAGGATTCGCAACACTATCAACAATACCAGTTTCAAATGTATTAAATTTAATATCTTCATGCTTTAAGAATCGATCTATACCAGCATATTTTCTCATATAGTAATCTTTATTCGACATAAACTTATCCCACACATAATCCTGTTCACCGGCGGTCCAAGTAATAATTGAACTATTGATTTGTACATCATATGCGTGTGGAGCCATATACATACCAGTTTTCCAATATGCATCGAGTACAGTTAATCCATCCCATTTAATAAAATCAGTAAAGTCATCTTCAATATCCATATCTAAATCAAAGTATAAGCATTTACCTTCAACAGGAAAGTCTTTACTAAACATTGCAAGTTTATTCCACCAATACTTTAATGTTGGTTTCTCAAAACAAGGAATGCATTCTATTTCAACTCCAATAGGATCGTCGGTATAACATAAGTATTGAGCCGTTGGATAATAAGGCATTAACTTATCTCTTAGTCTATTCACATATTCAGCATCGTATTTTTTACCATGCTTTACAAAAATAATATTATCAGGTTTCATGTCGCTCTCTCAGTTGATGTTCGGATTTAATTCTGTTGCTGCAGTTTTTAATGCAGGACCAATTTGGATTATCTCCCTTTATACTTTCAGGTAGTGTTTTTGTAAAATGTTTAGAGTTCATTATATCAATAATAGATGTTTTAAAAACATTAAACTCATTTTTATTTTCAATGTAATACTTATATGTAGGATCTTCTTTAATAATATTCTTTGCCCAGTTTCCATAGTAATGATTAGCATGAAAACAGCAAGGAAGAACTTGACCATCTGGATTTACTACGACTTCGTTTCTTGGTAAAGCCCACCTACATTTAATATTATGCTCTAATGTTTTTTGTGGTTTCATTACAACTTTAACTTTTTCTGCTGGAACCGGTTCATTAACTGTTTTAACTGGAATAGTTTCTATTTCTCGTTTAAACGCTCCTGATATAACACCCTTTGGTAATGACTTGGAATTTGCTCTTGTTAAAGTAAAGTCGTCACCGTTGTCATCTACAAAATGTTGAGTATTACCACTATGAAATCTATCAGAAATAACAAACTCGTGTTTTTTAGAACCATATTCTTTTACCAACTTAAGTATCTCATCTTTATAATCTTCGTTATGTTGAAAAAGAATTGTTTGTGATTGTACCATAGCATCTGTTTGCGCAAGTGTATGCATATTGTCAAGTACTTTATCGAGATCAGTAAACCTTCGATATCTTTCATGCATTTTTTGATCAATTCCATCGATAGCAAATACTACTGCAAGTTTTGTACCAAACATACAACCTAACTTCCACCAAAAATCTTCATCGCGAATACTACCGTTTGTATCTACAGATATTAAACATAAAGGTCCTTGGTTTGATATATATTCAAAAATCTCTAATATATCTTTATTCATAATTGGATCACCCCAAGTACCACAGAATTTAAATCTATGAATATTTTCTAATACTTCGGGTGGAAACGCAGTTTTAAATTCTTCAACAGACCATTGTATTAATGGTAACCAATCTTCTTTACCAAGTCCATTTGAATTAGTTCTATGACATTGTGGACAGCCTGCGTTACAATATGTAGATATATCAAGAAATACATTAAGTTGATTTGAATCCCACTTCATACTACGCCACACACTTTAGAGCATGCGAAGCAAGGACTTTTTGTTTGCCAAGAGTCTGGTAATGTTTTAGTAAACCATTCACCATTAATAATATCTAATAAAGGTGTATGATCTAAATTAAATAAATCAGGATTGTCGATAAACTCTTGTGCAACTGGATTAATATCTTCGTCTTTACCACCGTACGTAGTAATCATTCGATTAAAACTATCGGGTTTAAATAATGAAGCTGTTTCTAATGGAGTTGACATATAACAACATGGTGTTACTTGACCAGACGATTGTATTTTAAGATTTTGCTGATTTGCTGCTAGACAATCTATTTTATTATATAGTTCTACGATTTCAATATGACGATGGTCTCTTACTCGTCTTGATTCTCGTTCAAGTCCTTGTTCTCTATCTTTACGAGTTACTTGTTCTAATTGTTGTTCATTACCATCTTCGTCTTTAAACTTATATATTGGTCCACCTTGAAAATTATTACCTTCAACCTCATCAAAGGTTATATCTTTATGAGCCCGATCTCTAACCATATCACGTATTTGTTCAAGGTAATCTTCGTTATGTTTAAATATAACAGTAAGAACACTTACCTCAGCAGGTGTAGTGCTAATAGCCTCTACAACATTTAATACTTTTTCTAAATCAGAACCACGTCTATAGAATCCATGCATTTCCTGATTAATACCATCGATATCAAGAATGATCTTTAATCGTCGTTGACCTTTTGCAGCAATATCCCACCAATAATCTGAGTCTCGCATAGAACCATTTGTATTAATAGATATTTTACAAGTACCTTCGTCAATAATATAATCTATTATTTGAGCTAAGTCTTTGCACATGCCAGGATCGCCATACGTTCCTGAGAAATGTATTTGTTTAAGTGTACATATTACTTTTGGAGGGAACCAGTTTTTAAACTGATCTATAGATACAGAATGAAGAGGCAACCAAGATTTCTTTTCAAGGTTATTATGTTCATCTGTTCTTGAACATTGAGGGCATCTTAAATTACAATAAGAAGTTAACTCAACATCTAATACTAGTGACCTAAGGTCATAGCTTTTGTTCCACATTATTCATACTCACAATATATTTTATTCTATAAGATTATCTATAATACTAACTAGTTGCGTAACTCGTTTTGCTTTTCTTATAGATGATTTTGTAGCCTTATCAGCATTCTTTACAATATCAGTTTCCAATGCCCAAAGCTTTACTTTAAATAATATATCTGCATTATCATTAAATTCAAGCATATGATCATATACAACAGCATCTGAACTATTAGCTACTTTTCTTTTAGTATCAGAATAATTTATATTTGCTTCTTCAAGTTTTACAGTAAGTTTGCCTGTTTCTTTTTCTAAACGTTCTTTTTCTTTTAAGAGGACATCAGAACCAACCATTTGCATTGCTATTTCTTTAGCTGCAGTATTAACTTCGATATTCCAAGCTTGCGATTGAGCTCGTTTCCATTCAGCGGTTGATTCATTAATCTTTTCAGAATCCCAACCTTCAGCTTCTAAAGCTTGAAAGTCAGGATGATTAGGATCTACGTCTATAACATGAGGACAAAGATTACCTTCAGGATCTTCATATCTGATTTTAATTAAAGTATATTCTGGGTTTGCATAAACCACATCCACTATTTTGTCACTAAAAATTGCCATTATCTACTCCTTATGGATCATTGTTCGCTGTAATTGAAAACGCTCGTGTTGCTAATATTGTTCCAGATGCTTGGTCTCTAATAGATACAGAACCACTTGCGAATGAAGAATCAGGATCGCTTCCAGAATCAGAAACACGTATTGCATGTGTGTTTTCTGCAGGATACCAAGTTCCAGATGCTGGTACTCCACTAACTCCGTTGACTGTGCCAGAAACACTTCCGCCGCCAGTCATTGTAGTAGAATAAGTAAATCTTACTTCATAATCTGAAGCAGTTCCAGAATTCTCTATCCAGTCATAAGAAGCAGAAGACGAGCCTGGATTACCCAATGCTGATGGTGCAATAGTAGTAGCGTTCCAATCAAGCCTTGCACTACAGCTTCCGGTTAATCCGTTACTATTTGCTGTGGCTGTAAGTGCGCCGTCAAGATTTACTAATATCAATTGTTGTCCATGCCAGTTAACTTTATAATAACCAGTAGCTACAATATTAGATCCAGCTGCATCGTCAGCAATTTCTACTTTAATTTGTGTAAATCGAGATCCATACGATCCTTCAGCATCGGTAGAACTCCAGTTAATTGTTTGATCTGTGCCAAGCGAAGTCCAAGATCCAAGAGTACCATTAGTAGGAGTATATCTATCTGCACCAATTTCTTGGTAGAATACTCCATAATTGTTTGTTGTTTGCAGGTTACCTCTTTCGTATCGCCTGTCACCAATAAAGATAGATGCAGTTGCTAATGCTTCTGATGTAGGATAATAATCTTTATTCCAAATTACATCACCATTCCAAGTAACAGTAATATTATTATTATTCAATACCCAACTGTATTGAGATGGTCCAGACGCAGTATAGTTATCACCGGATGCTGGAGATCTTGCTGTGCCGGTATTAGTTGCGGCAGTATCATCAGTAACTCTTATCCAATAGTTACCCGTAGGAATAATGTTACTCCATTCACCAGGATTAATTCCGCCTGCAATTCGAGTTGCGTCGTAATCATTACCATCTTTTTCAACATTACCAGCTGCGGTAAATTTAAATCCGTTTATTAAGCTCCAAGACGTAGTATTTTGTGCAACTTCATATGATTCAGAAGCAACTTCATCTGATAAATATGTTGTCGCTTCACCGGCATAACCTATTGTGCTTGAGCCGCGTTGAGCGCCTCGAGTATACGTAGTGCCGGTGTTTGGATCGACAACAGAGCCTAGAAGATTTTTCTCAGAAGTAGTATAATCAAATCCGCCGGCGGTACCCGACTCAAATACTGTAACACCATTATATTTAACTTCTAATCTCCAGTTGTTATCCCACGATTCCATATCTCCTTGAGCAAAATACCAAGAATAATTACCTTCACCTACTGGCGAAGCATTAGTAGTATATTGATTTGTACCAATTGATTCAGTTCCGAATGGACCGTATGCTATAAATCTGTTTGGATTTGCTGAAGTACCACTTAATGTAATTACAGGTGTTGCTCCATAAACTATTTTCAATCTTTTCTCAGTTCCAGCTACTGTACTTTCTGTGCCAGTAGGAAATTCTTGAGTTCGATAATCGTTTGCATTAACAAATCTTGTAGTATAACCTGTACCTGTTGGAGTACGACGTGAATCTGTAAAGATCGCACCTTGGGTTGTACCAGCGCCATTAATATTGTATGAAATTTCAACGTTTGGATCGCCACCACCAAGATAATATCTTAAGAAAGGACCCAATAACGCAGTCCAAGATGCAAGAGTATGAGCTTTAATTGTTTCAGTACCAGCATCAAAATAGAGTGGTAAAGATGCTTCCATAGGATCAAATTCAGTAGCAGGATAATCAACTTTAGCAAGCCAGTAATCAATATCAGTTGTTTGCTTCGGTGTTTCTCCGATTCCACCCGATGAATATGCGCTTAGGTTAGCAACAGAGTTTGTTGCAACAGGAACTGATCCAATAATTGTAGCATTTGCAGGAGTTGCGGATGTTGATAAGAAATATGTACCGCCTTGTTCATTTGCAGTTGCTCCACCCCACATAGGTAAAGCAGGTGTAACAAATGTATCAATAAAGTCTTGGCGTGTCATTGCCCTAAGTTGTCTTGGACTCTGGCTCGTTAGATATAGCGGATATTCTAGATTGTTTGTATCAGATGTAGGTAATGTACCTTGGTTATCAATAACACGTATTCTGTTATATACGTCTGTTGACATAGAAATGTTTGGTGTTTCAGCTTCAGTAGAAAATCTATCTACTCGAGTTGTTGATGCACCAGCAATATAATATGTGTCAGTAAAGTTTTGATTCGGCATCTGAGTACCGTTTGCAGTATTACATTCGAGTTTTACTGCTGGATCTTGGGCATGAACATAAGACGCAAATGAAAGAATATCTTCCATATAAGCATCGGTATATTCATAAAAATTTGATGTTACTGGGACCCCGTTTGGATCAGCAAACAGGTATACGGGTCTTCTTACAGCCATTTTGATTCCTCACTGGTTAAATAATTAAGGTGCAGCAGCAATGCCACAATATAAAGTTCTAACTACAGCGTTATTTGAATCATAAATTGTGAGAATGTTGTTTTGCGCAGCAATTGCGTCATTGATTACCGTATTTGTGCCTGTATCGGAACCCGTAATATTATTGAGTTCTCGTGTATCACTAATGATAGTGTTGCCTGATACTTTGATTGCCATCTTCGTCTCTCCTTAAATTGACTATTAGCGTTGTGTTATTTCTATTTATAAATATTCTTATTGAGTCGAGCTTTGTTATGTTAAATAATTTTATATTTTATTAGGAGAATTACTAATGGCAAAGAAAACAATCGACGCTGATGCAGTTGAAGGCATGGACGCTAACGGTGACGGCCACATTTCTAAAGAAGAAATGGCAATGCACCTAGAGTTTAAGCGTAAAGAAATGGAAGATGCTGACGCTCAACGCGATGCTATGCGTAAAATGACTTGGTTTGCTTTATTCGGAATGTTATTATATCCGTTTGCAATCGTAGCAACGTCATTTTTAGGCTTAGATGAAGCGGCAGGTATTGTAGGAGATATTGCTCCAACATACTTTATTGCTATTTCAGCATTAGTTGCAGCATTCTTTGGTGCTGACGCTATCAAGAACAAAAGTTAAGAATTAAAAAAATAGGGAGGCTAAATCAATAGCTTCCCTATTTGTTACTCGTTATATACACCTAAAATAAAATCTTCATTTATCAGTATAGCTTTTTCGCCCTTTACTGTTATCGGCATTCCTTTGCCCCAGTCCAAAGCAACTCTATCTTTGGGTTTAACGCATTCAACTTGTGGACCAACCGCTAAAACAAATCCTGGTTTAGATCCTGTTTCAACTGTTGTTTGTAGAATAATACCACCTGCTGTGGTTTTCGTATCTTCGCCAGCATCTACTACTAGCACGTTACGTTTTGTGGGATTCATAAGTCTCCATAATGTATGTGGGTAATTTGGCCCGCCCTATACTTTCGGTGATTGCTTGTTCCGAATAGCATTTGATTTATTCCTGTACCGACGGGCAATACAGGTATAGGCCGTTACCTAGGTTTCGGTCTAAGATAATTAACAGCCTAACTTATCTTAGCCGCTCTGCGTAGTTTGCGCTTGACCCAATATTTTTGGTCTTAGGCTGGTCGCAGAGATATTCTATTGACCAGGCGATCCTGCTGCTTGTTCTTCGGCAATTTCTTCCTCAGTACGTCGCAGCCACATATCACCTTCTTCAATATCATTAAAAACTAATTCAATATCACCTTGTAAATCAAGATCTACAAAGACATGATTTTGTACATTTCCACCAGTTACAGGAGAAAAATGTGTAACTTCATATTGAGCTTCATCAGAGGCATTAAGCTCTAAAAATGAAGAACTTAATAGAGTTACTGATTCACCCATTTCTACCATTAATTCGTTTAGTCTTTCTAATGATAGACTTGTTAAATCTTCAGACGACATTTGTTTAATTCCTTATTTAAGTTATAATATAATACAGTTATTTATAAATGTCAACAATTAATTCACTAAAAATTAAAATTAATTTGTTCAAAACATTCTTTGGCAAGTTCATCTTCTAATCCAAAAGCTTCTGCTTCCCAAGGTGTATTTTCATACTTTGTTTTTCCTTCACGTATTGAAGGATCTTTTTTCCACATTTGACTTCCGTCAGATCTATGTAGGAGTTGCCCCTTTGCATACTGCTTTACATGAACCATTTCGTGGCATACCGTACTAACTAAGTCATACAGGCTTAGACCTTTTTTAATGTCTAAATGAAATTCTCTCTTTGTGTCACCTTCGAGACAATAACCATATGCTCCTGTATTGAATTTCTTAATTGTAATCTCAATATCCAAAGTACTGAATCTTGGCATAAGTTTGTTGACGCACCAACATGCTACCTTTTCTACCAATTCTCTTTCTTTGGCTTTACCACCTTCAACTAATACTATGTTCATAGGGCAACATCCTTTTTAACTAGTATGGATATATTATATAACATTCTGCAGCAAATGTCAACTGTTAATTTCAATTAAACAGTAAAACTTTCACCACACCCGCATTCGGCCTGTACATTTGGATTCTTAAATTCAAATCCCTCGTTTAATCCGTTTCTAACAAAATCGAGCTGTGTTCCTTTGAGATATACATTACTCTTAGGATCTACAAATACATCTATCTCTCCGCATTTAAATACTAAATCATCGTCTTGTGGTATATCGACAAATTCTATTACATATGCAAGACCAGAGCATCCGGTAGTAGTTACACCAAGCCGAATACCTGCGCCTTTATTACGAGCAGATAAAGCTTTAGTAACGTGCTCTTCAGCTGTTGGAGACATAGTAATCATATTATTTTTTAGCTTCTTTTGCTCGTTTCTTTTCCATTTTAATAACAGCTTTGTCATACTTATCTTGAGAAACTAAGCCTTCTTTAAGTAATCGAGTACGGTTTTTCATATGAGCAGCTTGAGTTTCTTCTTTAGAACCACCAAAATATGGTACACAATGACCTTCTTCAGCCATTATTTCAGTTACTTTTTTCATTTCACCGTTATATTCTACTTTAAAATCGCCTAAAACACGACCAAACTTGCCTTTCATATCCTCACCTTTTCTATCTTCGGTGGTGATAAGTTTACCGCCATTTTTCATAAGCTGCTTTAATCTGAGTTTAGCCGCTTCTCCAAATAGATCTTCTACTTTATCTGATGTACGAGACTCTGGGGTATCAATACCCATAATACGTACTCTTTCATCTGTTAATGTAATACCGAAGCCAAGATCAATATCTACATCTACAGTATCACCGTCAATTACTTTAAGTACTTTGACGTCATATTCGTTAATATTCATGGTTTGTTCCTTTAAAAGTGTTTTATGATTGTCACTATATGAGTGCAATACACTTATTTATCTTGTGGAAAGATTTGAATTATAAATATAATGTAAGCATTATGAAGTTATACTACTGGAGAAATGAAATGAGAAATATAGCTATAGCTGCTGTCAGCTTAATGTTATTGATATTTGCTAATGGCGCTGCTGCACAGGATGCAGAATGCCCGGAAGGTTATGTTTGTACAAAGTCAAACAATGATAGTACGATTACTACTGACGGGAATATGACCACCACTATTAAGCAAACACCACCAAGTGCAATTGCACCACAATTTAGCGCAGGGAATAATTCTGATCTGTGTACGATTGGTGTGTCTGCAGCTGTACAAACACAAATTTTAGGTATCTCGGGAGGCGGGACTTTTACAGAAGAAAACTGCCAGAGATTAAAGAACGCAAAAGTATTATATGATATGGGAATGAAAGTTGCTGCGGTATCAGTAATGTGTCAGGATAAAGGCGTATTCGACGCTATGATGCAAGCCGGAACACCATGCCCGTATGATGGACAAATCGGAGAGGCTGCTAAGTTGGGATGGGAATCTCACGTAGAAGAAACCGAACGAGAATTAAAAGGGATGGGACCTATAGATGCGGAAAAAGCTGCTCCTGCTATTGGCGCTGGGCTTTTGGCCTTCTTACTCTTACTCTGATAGCATAGCCCCGTATTACGGATACACGGGTAACGCTATTACAGATCAGAGTTTAAGATGGTCAATGGGCAACGTTCTGCCTGATGGTACACCTGGACTGGATATACAAAATGTTATATACAGTTATAGAATACAAAAAGAAACGGGCGAATGGGTTACTGTTTACGTCCAAAACGAATTTGCCGAAGGAGCAGGCGAAGGTTATATCTTCAGAGAAAGAGATGACTGGAAACCTGGATCTTTGGCGGGAACGCAAATTCAAAAAGCTGTTCCTGTAGGTAATCTTCCTAGAGCATTATGGGGAGATGGAAGTATAGAGGTTGAAGGAAATGGATCTGTTACTGATGCAAATGTTGTATACACTTATAAAGTAACACCGTGTTTTGATCCACAATTTGACCCTAACTGTCCTGGTTATAAAACGCCAGTGCCAGAAGTATATGAGGTTGATCTAGGAGATGTTTACGATGCTGTCGCTGAGGGCGACTCTGAACAGGTCCAATGGGACCCAAATGAAGAAGAATTTGATGAAGACGAGGAACTCAGTGAAGAAGAACTTGCTGAGAAAGAGGCCGATGAAGAAGATAAAAGAGATGAACGACAAGAAGAAGCATTATTTGAAGCAGGACGCGCAGAACTTTTTGCCTTGGCACTTAGCGCGGCTCAGTTAAAAGATGCAAATCAACTTAATATTCGTTCATATACTGAAAGGACTATACCGGGTGGAGTCTATAAAGATACCGCAGTATTAGTCGACAATGATTTACCTGATGCAAAGAGTGGTTTACGAAACGGTTTGGCGCAGCAACTGTTACATCAACAAATGGTTGCAATGCAATATAATTTAACTAAATAAAATTAGGAGTTAACATGTTAAATAAAAACATAACAACAACAGGACTGGCGTTAACAATTTTGTTAGCGGCACAATCCGGAATAGCGCAAGCTAATGATACACCAATTAATGGTACCGTTCAATCACGTTGCATCATTCAAACAGATACAGCGGGAACTTATGGTAACCCGAATGCATATACACTTACCACTGCATCAGCAGACGGTGGTGAAAACGCAGTAATTCGTATTGATGTTACATTAGCAAATGCTTACTACGCAGAAATCACTGCACCTACTGAATTCAGTTCAGCACCTTCACTACCAGATCAAGTAACTTGGACTGGCGATACTGAAGTAAAAACTGTTTCAGATTCTACTACAATGGGCGCTTATGAGTCTGGTAAAGTAGAACTCGGAATGATGGATCGTTATGACCTAACTGCAACTGGTTCAACTTGGTTTAAAACAAGTTCAGTAGCAACTATGGGTGGTAACAAAGCATTCCCAGGTGGTAACTATACTGCGTTAGTACAGGCTGATTGTATAGCTAAATGAAATGGCGGGGGCAGTAGTTCGGGCAGTAGTTCATCTGGTGCAAGTTGCAGAAGATGGCCTGGGTGTCCATAACTAGAGCTCACTAATAACGAAATGAAAAGATTATGATTAAAATGAAATACATTATCGCCGCTATGGCATTACTAATATCTTCTGCAGCCTATGCACATGAGATGGTACCAACTTATCCAAAGATGAGTGTTTCTCATATTGATGGGTTGCAGAAGACAACTATGACTATTTTTAATAAAAGAGCAGAAGTAGAGTATTATGAAGTAGGAGTGTTCACTGAAGAGTGGGAACCTATAGCTTTCGTGTCCAATTACAAAATCTATAAGATACCGTATTTGAGCACTGTGTCAGTTGAGATTTATATAAGAAATGAAGATAAAAAAAGAGCAACTTTTATATGTTCAATGTCTAAACTGAGAAAAAAGCAAATTACAAGAACGGCAGTAAAATCTAGAATCTGTTCAAGGGTGAAACAATAAAGGTTAGAAAATGAAAAAGTATATGATGTTATTAGCTTTATGCGTTGCAGGATCTGCTCACGCTGATGGCAATAGTGGTATCGGCATTAACTTGCCAGGTACTAGCCAGACATATGGCCAAGATAGTATTCGAGCCGGAGATCTTGATTGTAAGAACTCTATTGGTGGAGCTACTAACTTGGAGTTTGGTGTGACTGGAGTTATTGATAATTATCAGTCTCCATTCGGTGGTGGATCGGTAGATCCATTTGATCGTACAGAAAAAGATATAGGGGTTTATGCTAGGATTACCATTCCTCTCGATAAACCAAAAGAAAGAATAAATTGTAACTCATTATACCAATTGGAATTGAGAAAAAAGCGACTAGAAGTTCTTAAATTACAACAAGAATTAGAAGCTTTAAAACGTTTGAATGCATCCGGTGATAGCGAAGAGTTCGAAAACTAAATAGGATAATCAAATGGCAGACAAAGATCTTGGAGAAGGAATAGAAAATTTTGAACAAGAGGTCGAAAACTTAAAGAATAAGAAGTTTAAACTATTTGGCATTACTCTGACACCTACGACCATTGGTGCTTTATTTGCCATTTTAAGTACTATACTTGGTGGTTTATATGGAGCATTCAAAGTTTACGACGATTATAATGCTATGAAAGAAATTGTAGAGAGTATCGATGTGGAAGCTATTCAGGCAGAAAATGATAAGACAATTATCAAATTAAATGAAGCTTTAGTAAGAATAGATGAAGCAATAGAATATACACGCGATATTAAATCAGGCCTACGAGATGATATACTTGGAATTGAAAAACAAGTAGACCGTATGGATGATAAGATTAGAGCGCAAGAAGAAGAAAATAGAGATGTTATTCAAAATGCTGAAGAACGTTTTGAAAATAAAAGAGACTCATTATCTAACGACTATGATAAGAAAGCAAATAGTCTACGTAATTCAAATGATTCACGTATGACAGATTTAGAAGCTAAGGTCGAAAGAGAAAATGAGAACTTAAGAAGATCTCTTGAAAAACAAATGGAAGTATTAGAGAAAGAATTAACTCTAAAATTACAACGGGCTTTGGATAATCCATTAGCCAATTAAGGAGTTAGTTTATTGAAGGGACAAGAACGGTATTGTAAGAAGTGTGGCCATCGTTGCCATTGTTATAGTCCGGACTGTTCTAAATGTGTAAACGACGTATGTACGAAGTGTGATTGCAAAGATGAGTAAATTATTATGGGTTGGAGGAATTTTAATTCTCCTGGTATCTTTTCAGGTGTTTGCAGAAATATCAGAACGAAGCGAACAGTATTGGGAGGCAATAGGTCCATCGATGGATAGGACGTTGAATCCTAATAAATATAAAATAAATTAAACGAGGAAATAGAATATGAGCAGTCATAAAATGGCACGTCTTGCAGAAATTGCATATCTTGATAGCAAAGAAGCAAAGGCATTTAAAAAGGAATTAGGTTTTACAGGACATAAGTTTTTCGAAGATGATGGAGCACAGTGCCATGCATTTTGGAATAAAACAGAATATGTACTCGCATTTCGAGGTACTGAGCCTGCAGAAATTTCTGACCTATTGGCTGATCTTAATGCAATTCCTAGAGGAGCAATGACAAACGGTTTAGTTCATTCTGGATTTAGAAATGAAGTTGACAAATTATGGCGTGATGTATCAAAGCATCAATTAACTCATCAAAAGAAAAACCTATATGTTACTGGTCATTCATTAGGAGCAGCGATGGCTACTATAGCAACTTCTCGTTTTGAAGAATATACTGACGTAATACAGCTTATAACATTTGGTTCTCCAAGAGTTGGTACACGCAAATTTGTTAAAGCAATTACTACACCGCATAAAAGATACGTAAACAATAACGATCTTGTTACTAGAGTTCCATTATGGTTAATGGGATATAAGCATCACGGACTATTACAATATATTAATTTTTATGGTAATGTTCGTAAGCTTACATATTGGCAAGCAGTTAAAGATAAATGGCGTGGTTGGAGATCAGGTATCCTCGACGGCGCATCAGACCACGGAATGAATAATTACGTGAAACACACGGAGAAACTCGATGACTGAAACACTTAGTGCAATGTTCGGAGATACTCTTTGGATATATACAGCTATAGCAGGTTCAATTCTTGGTGCAGCATTTCTAGCTTGGTTTAGAAATACAAAAATGGCACTATGGGCTATGGCAAAGTTTGACAGATTTCTAGACTATTTAGTTGATCGTCTAGGATGGGATTTTCTACAGGACGATCCCGAAGCATGGCGTAAACGTTACCCTAAGGTAACAAAAAAGATCGATGATCTTACGTCTCATATTAATGTACTTGAATTGAGAATTAAATCATTAGAAAATGGTAAAAAGACTAAGATCATACGTCAGAAAGATGATAAGTAGATGTTTAGTCGTAAGTGTAAACTGCACTTAGAGGAAGTTAATGAAACTGCTTTACAGCATGCATATTTTGCTATTAAATCAGCGGTTAAGTTACAGTTACTTGTACCAGTTTTACTGCTTCATGCTATTGCACCGAGATTTTTCGTGCATACAGCATCAAACATAATGAATGAAATTCTAAACGAAAGGAGAAAAAAATGATTAATTTTATTAAAAATAGATTAAAAGAAAGAACGTCTTTAGACGGAGCTTTACTCATTGGTGGCGGCATAGCAATGCTGATCGCACCAATCAACCTAGTAGCTTATGCAATGATCGCATATGGTGCTTGGACTCTTCTAAAATCAGAAGACTAGAATCACCTAGGACCGTTAGCCGTATCGGCTGATAACTAGGCGTAGGTGGGTCGGCCACCTTGGAGCCAGGATTCGCTACCCTTGGTTCCTAAAACGCCGACCTCATAATAAAAATTTACCGAGGACTACACTATGGCGAAAACGTTTACAAAAACAGTAAGAACTGTTAAAAATAATAAGAAAACTTCACAGGGTAATAGGAATGTTAAGATGGCTTCTATGAATAAGTCAAAAAAGCGTTCTTATAAGAAATACAGAGGCCAAGGTTAATAGAACCACCGATATATACCTAACGCATCTACAAAGATAAAAAACCCGTTTTGAGTAGTCATTGCCCAATCCTTTTCCTTATAAAAGTATACACTTAATAAGACGTGTCCGGATAAAAACAACAAAAACCCAAAACGGGATATCTCAATGTTAAGAGATAGTAAGGTACCTGCAGATAAGAATAATGCTGTAGCTAACCACTTCATATATTTCATTCTCAAGTCATAACCAAAAAGATATTAAATTAATGGTGGTCGCTTATTTGGCGTTCCGTTCCTACGCAGTATGTCGGTAGTTCAGGTGTTGCTCCCTAAGGCAGTTCTCCATCGTGGGTCCTAAAAGTTACGTTATGATACGTTGTTTTTCAAACGTAAGAACAACTTCTCGCCGTCTCGGTTTATCCCACCATTAACTTAATATAGAACTATTATATAACAGTTTTCAGTAAATGTCAACTGTTTTTTTAAATTAATCCTATTAAACTAAATAAAGTTACACTTGCTATAACACCAACAAGTCCACAGGCTGTGCATCCAAGTTCTGCTTCAGGAGTTTTAGGCTCCCAGAAAAATGAACCAGCTATGATTCCTGCAACCATTCCAATAATTACTGCTGTTATTAACATTACGTATTCCTCTATTTGTTAGATACATTATACATCATTTAAGAGCAAATGTCAACTGTTAATTTACTTTTCCCACCACATTTTTGAATGTTCTAGTGATTTAATTGCTGTGATTGCACCAAATACCATTGGACATAACATCACACAGCCGATTCCAATAATTAAACCTAAGTTTTCCATTATGTCTCCTTTTCTAAGTTGTATTGATCTAAGCACATATCTTCTATGGTCTTTGTTAGATTACAGTACTCTGATAGGTTATCTACCACACTTGATACTGCATCTCCTGGTCTTCGCCCTACTATATTGCACTTTATTGGCTTACCTGTAACTGATTGCATAGTGTTAATCACTTCTCGTACACTGAACCCTATGTTACTACCAAGGCATTCGTAATCAGTGAACAGAGGGCCCATTTCGACAGCACTTACTATAGCAGAAGCAAGATCGACAACATGTATATAATCACGAATGCAAGTACCATCACGAGTATCGTAATCATCGCCAAATATATCAATTGAGGCAAGTTTTCCAGCAGCAACCATAGCAGCCAAACGAATAAGATGAGTGGGAGCGCCAAGTTGCCGATTAATGCCGTCAGTACCAGATACGTTAAAAAAACGAAAAATAGTGTGCCCATCAGCTTTTTCCTTAATAATATCTTCAGCCGCTACTTTACTTCTAGCGTATGGAGATTTCATTTCCCAAGCACTTGACGTACTTGCAAAAATGAAGTTGTTTGTCTTTACTTTGTCAAGCAGATGGGATGTACCCATAGTATTGACTCTGTAGTAATCACTCGGTTCACGAAGGCTTTGTGGTACTACCCCTCTTCCAGCGAGGTGAACGACAGAATCAAATTCAGCATATGCATATGGAATATTTGTAACATCCACCTTCTCGAATCGATCTACATATTCTGATATATCGTTATGTTCACCGTGGAAGTTGATATCCCAACCTTCAACATAGTAACCATTCTCTTTTAACAGTTTACAGACGTGACTACCGATATAGCCTGTTGCGCCTGTTACCAAAACCTTTTTCACACTGTTACACTCCTGTAATAATTTATTATATTGTAACATATTTATGCTGAGATGTCAATGTATAAATAGATAGTTAACTCACTTAATTATTGAAGCAAATGAAATATATTATTCTTACACTAACCTTGTTACCTCTTATGGCTTGTTCTCTTGTAGAGAACTTTACCGAAGAAGAACGAATGGTTCCCCTCAAAACTACCCTCACTCATAAAGCGTATTATTACTACGGTTTAAATGAAGAGCGTGATAGAGAACTTATCAAATCGATTATGGGTGTAGATCCTGTAACGACTGAATGGTGCGCTGCATTTGTTAATATGGTTTTATTAGAACAAAGATTACCAACATCAGAATTCGTATCAGATAATTATCTTCTTGCAAGGAGTTTTTTAGAGTATGGAGAGGAAGTAACTGAACCGGAACAAGGTGACATTGTAGTATTTAAAAGAGGCAATACAGAATGGCAAGGGCATGTTGGTTTCTATGTGAGTACCACTACATTAAGTAATGGCGCTAAAGTGTATAACATTCTTGGTGGTAATCAAGACAATACAGTAAATGTAAAAGCATATCCAGTAAGTCGTGCATTAAGTATCAGAAGAGTAACAGATGCATTTTTAATAGATACAAGTATTCGTCATATTGAAGCAGAAAAAGCTGCTGCAGAAGTTATAGATAAGAATATTGAAGTCGTTGTAATGGAAAAGAAAATAGAATTAGTTGAAAAAGAAATAGAACTAATTGAAGAGGTAATTGAAGAAAAATAGCCATCCTTGGCTGCAGCTTATTCCTTAGGCGTTTCTTTTTCTGGAGTTGCATCCTTAACGATTTCACTCGTAGTATCTAGTGTATATGTAACTACACCTGATACGTCATCAATGACACCGTCTACGATACCTGTTACACCATCAGTTACTGAACCTACGGTAGAACAACCCAGTAAAAAGAGACTTGCTGCGACTGTTAATACTAACTTCATAGCATTCTCCTATTAGGATACATTGTACAATTACAATGCACTTATTATTTATAAGCAGTTTCCTGACCTACTTAGGTCTCCTGGGCACCATCTATTCAATTGTTTTAGAACGGGAATAGAACCGTTTGTTTGGTACTCTCGACCGGACTCGAACCGGTAAGCCGTGAAGCGACAGATTTTAAGTCTGTTGTGTATACCAATTCCACCACGAGAGCTTTAGTTCATATTAATACAAACTGCTTGTTGGCCAGCTTTAAAATATCCGCCGCCTTTTCCAACTTCATCAGCCAATGTTTCTCTACCTCTAAAACATTCGGTCATTGAAGTATATACATCATATGTTTCTACATATGGAGTTGCGTCATAAAAGTATATGAACACCAAAGCCCACATTACACAATCAATCCTGATGTAGCTTGATGCCAAGCCTTTACGATTTCCTCATTACACTCAGTTACAAATACAACTTGCATAATGGTTACTTCCTTTGGATCAGGATTACCTGTCATAGCGATACCCGCCGCAAATCCCATTTGACCATCTTCTGTATATGTAATCAACCGTGGGTTTTGTAATACAATACCGGTTTCATCAAACTTTAGCATTCTACCTACATACTCGCCGGTGGCTGCTACAACTGTTACTACATCATTCTCTTTCATAATTTTCCTCAATAATAATTTTAAATTCTTTATTTCAAGGGAGAGACTTTCTGCAGTGCCTCTCCCTCTATTCGTATTTCACGTATACGACGACCGACTGGGTTTGATTCGGTACCAGTGCCTATACCCACCTAGTATACATTGTACATATGTTACTAGGCTTAACTCCCTATGGTGGAGGAGTTTTCTGGCGCGCCCGAGAGGATTCGAACCTCTGACCTGCGGTTTAGAAGACCGCTGCTCTATCCGGCTGAGCTACGGGCGCTAATCTTCAATAGAGTCTATTTGCGTTTGAAACCACATATATGGCAAATAAGAAATAAAGGACCAAAAGATCCAAAATAAAATATTGGCTGTTATGATGTCTTGCATTGATTACCCTCTATTAGTTTATACTAATCTACATTCATTAGAATGTCAACATATTTTTTAACTAAATCGAAACTATTTTCTTTTGCTTCAATCTCCCACCAACGTTCTTTGTATACGGGACGATATTCTTCCAATCGCTTGGTAAGGTTGTTCTTCATAAATTGTTTAACGTGGATCATTTCGTGGGCTATGGTATCATAGATTTCTGTTACGTTACGACCTTCTTTTGATACCATAATAAGGTATTCATCTTTGAAGTTTACTTCGTAACAGAGACCAGTTGCTCCATCGTTAAATTTGTTATCCCATCCTTCGACAGTAATAAGACTAGGAAATACGTTAAGTTCATCACAGCAAAAATTAATAAAATTTTCTGTGAGTGTTACATCGAGATCTGATACTTCAATGTTCATCGCCTCGGTCTTTCACGCTTATGTCTATCGTTTAAGGTTCTTTCAACCCATACTTCAAGGCAATGATCTGGACTATTCCTATAGAATAAATTGATAAGCCAAGCAAAGTTTATCTTTTTGTCTCTACGTCTTTGATGCTGTTCATAACAAAACAAGTAAAAACGAAATTCCATCGTTAGATTTCCTCTAAGTCCACGGTAAATTGATTTTTAGGAGTTTCTTTACTCCAGAATGTGCGTTCTGCTTTAGCAGATTTGATTTCCTTTTGTAGTTCCTTCACCATCTCATCTGTAAGTGACATAATGTTAATACGAAGTAGTTTATCCACATCAGTATCAAGAGCTTCAGTGTTAGCAAGGATTTGATTACCAACATCTGCTTTCTTACGATTTTTAAATACAATCTTATCATCAAGTACTGATTGAATGAATTGCATTTTGATGTTCAACCAACGAGCTAATTCCGTTGCTTCTGTTTGACGAAGTTCGATTCTCTTTTGTAGTATACCAAGGCGATAGTCTACAAAGTCTTTAACAAGCTGACGTTCATCTTCATATTCACGAAGCTTACCTTCATAATCGATTACTGTAATATTTTCTGAAGCAGGTTTACTTAGCTTAAATTTGCGAATGATTTTTTCGTCATTCCATTTTGCTGAAGTAGCAAGCTTAAGTTTAACCTCAAAGGAGAAACCTGCTTTATCACATAGATCTTCATAGGATACAATGTCACCATCATCTTCGAGTTTATCAAGGATCTTAACATAAGACTCTCGATCAAAACCATACGGTACTTCAGTGATCTCCATTACTGTCTTTGATTTCTTTTCATAGACACCTAGGATACTATAACGATCGTTACCAGCATCCCATACGACTTTACCTTTAAAGTCTGGAAAGGATATTGGAATGCGATTCTTAATATCGCCAGTAGCAATATATTCAGTTACAGCTTTTGAAAGCGATTTCTGACTACGTGGAAGAATGTTAGTAGCAAAACCAGTAGCAATACCCTTGGTACCATTAGCTAATACTAACGGAATTACAGGTACATAAAATGATGGTGGTTCATGCTCAGGATCATCATGCGCGGGGGCTAGGTCAATGTCGCGGATATACTTCTCAAAGTTTTCACTTAGTCTAGTATACACATAACGTGGTGCACCTGCTTCTTGAATTAGTCGGGTACCAAAGGAACCACGGCCCTCGACTAGACAGATGTTATTGTTCCACGTCGCGGCCATAAGTTGACCCGCCCCCGCTGCGCTTGCCTCCCCGTGGTTATAACCATAGTCACTAATGATACCAGCTACAGCGCTTACTTTTTTGAAGTCGCGCTTTGAGTTGATAAGTGACGAGTACAGGTAGAATCTTTGAACAGGCTTTAATCCATCGATCATGTTGGGAATCGCTCTTGATTCCACTGTATACATTGCGAAGGACTTCCACTCGTTAGATGCTACGTGACTTATAGGGTATTCACCTAGGGAGGTCTTATTGTTCTCTTCAGACATAAATTGATCCAAACTCATATTCGTTCCTTTATTTTATAGTACCATTCTATACTAATTTGAAGCAAATGTCAACTGTTAATTTCATCAAATTAAAAGTATTTTTTAATTAAATCCAGTTGATCTTCATATTCTGCGATAACTTTGAGTTCTGCTTCGATAGCAGCCATCACATCAGGATGTTCACCAATACCAACTGGGTTAGTAAGGTATACCTCAACATTCATCTTATGCTTATTGATATGACCAATAGCATGTGACTTCAGTGATTCAAGAATTTGTTCTCTAATATCCATTTTGTTTTCCTTATATCTATGCCATCATATAATCTTTACGTAACTGACTGTCACGACCAAACATCATTTCGAATATTTTGGCGTCATCGACAGTAACAGTATCGTAAACTGGATCATTAATGATAGTGCTATATTCTTCCTCTTGAAGAGATCCCAAGCCTTTGATGTAGCGATGCTTCCACCCTGCTTGATCTGATTTAAATTTACTCGCTTCCTCATAAGCATAGAACCATTTGACTGATTTAGCTTTAGTAGAAATCATTATCGGAGTACGAGTGATTTTGACTTTCTTTTCAAGTAATAGACGAGGCCAGAACTTGTAGAAGAAAGCGATAAGCAATGGACTAATGTGTCCAATACCATCGTGGTCAGCATCAGTTAGAACTGCAATATGACGGTAAGTCATATCATCAACGCTGTTTGGATTAGTAATATCTAACCCAAGAACTGATATTAATTCTGATAGTTCTTTATTCTTAAGAACATCAGCTGGTTTCATATCCCAAGTATTCATGATTACACCACGTAGTGGATAAGCACCAACCTTGTTAGGATCACGAACTTTCAGCAAGAATCCCATAGCTGAGTCACCCTCTACAATTTTAAGAGTGGCATCATCACGGTTTGCTGAAATATGTTTTGCTACTTTTACTTTACGAAGTTTCTTTTGAGCAAGAGTAGCAGCTCTACGATCAGCAGCAATTTTCTTTGCAAGCTGAGCTTCGACAATCGGATCAATGATTGAAGGAGTATTTAGAATTTTCTTTGCGATATCGCTAGAGTCTTTAATACCAGCTTCAACTGTATGCTCTCGAACATTACTTGTTGGATTCGTTAAACGTTCTTTTGTTTGTGAATCAAACTTTGGATTAGTAAAGTTACGAGCAAACATTACAAACGTAAGACCATTCTTAATAGTTGACTTAGCAACTTCGATCTTATGTTTACGTTTGATCATTGCCCCTAGATCATCCAGTACGGCATTCGTTAAGAAGTCTACATATGAACCACCTTGACGAGTATTAACACCGTTCACATATGAATTAGAACGGAAACCATCCTCTGAATGAGAATAGAAGAACGCAAGGTTGTCTGATTTTTCAATGATAGCATCTCCATCATCGCCAATAAACAACTCAGCGTATTTCTTAAGATTGTTTACCTTAATTCTACGTTTGTTGAATGAGAATGCGATTTCAGGAAACGCCATTTGAAGACTGATCATACGATCTTCGATAAGTGCTATAGTATCTAATGACTCAAGATCTTCAACTTCAAACAATGAATAGTCTGGAACAAAAGAAACTTCTGTACCGCTACCTTCAATACCGTTCTTAGTTTGAACATCGATGGAATCACCACCATTTTTACAACGAACTTCAACTCTTTTACCATTACACCAAGTTTTACCAACAAACTTAGAAGATAAAAAGTTAGTCGCTGCTGAACCAACTCCGTTAGTACCAATAGTAACTCGTTCATCATCGAACGAAGTACCGGCATTAACTCGTGTCCAAGCAGCAACTGGGCGAAGTATCTTATCGCCAGAAGCTTCATCAAAGATTTCATCTTGTGGAATACCACGACCGTTATCAGTAACAGCAACGACGCCATTCTTTACTGATACATCAATTTTATTAGCATATTTGAACTTTGTTCGAATTGCTTCATCAATCGAGTTATCAAGAATTTCGTCGACCATTTTAGATAACGCTGGTACATAGTCAGCTTTTTGCCACTGACCCATAACAAAACGTTCAATTTGCTCTTTCGAGCTTGAACCCATATACATTCCAATACGTTCTCTGACGTGTTGTCGTGCAGTTAAAATTCTAAAATCTTCAGCCAAAGCTTAGTCTCCATAATAATTAATATAACCATTCTATACTACTTTAAAGCAAATGTCAACGGTTATTTTCATTTAATTTCAAATTTATTCGTGCTCTCCACTGTTTGCACGACCGCTGTAGCTTCCAAATACGTTTGGTTTACGTTTCGCAGTTTCGAAGGTTGCAACCGTGATTGCAACTGCTCCTAATAATAAGGTATGAAGCATCATACTGATTACTCCTGCCCACATGCTACCTACGATGATAGCAAATACAATACACCACATCCATGCTAATACCTGCATAATCATATGACGGGTAGAAAAGTCTGGTATGTTGCTTAAGGGATTCTTTTCGTGATCCATCACTACTTCCCAACTATTTATTACAAAATTTCTCATTATATATTCCTTTATATTACATTTTTCCAATCCAGTGGGTACAGTCATCAACAGGATCATCATAAACTATCGGTTTATCCTTAGACATAGCGCTTTCCACTAATTGTTCTGGTGTTGTATTTATAAATAGTAATACAATACGAATCAAATGTCAATAGGAAATTTCACATGATTACAAATTATTTGTCACCGATCTCGTTTAAGATCGTTATAGAGAGGCTTCCGGCTGTTGAATTCTTTACACAAAGGGTCAACATTCCTGGTCTCAGTATGAATGCTCCACAGCAGTTATCTCCTATCCATAACATCTACCAGACACCTGATAGAATAGAATACTCAGATCTTGACCTATCCTTTATAGTAGACGAAAATATGGACAACTACTACGAGATACTGGCATGGATGGAAGGAATGGGTAATCCTGAGACTTCTAAGCAAAGATCTGATCTTATCGCATCAAAAGAAGGTATGAGATCTGATATTACGGTCATTATTGAAAATAGTGCTCGTAACGGTAACATCGCATTTACATTCACAGAAGCATTTCCAACAGCCCTCAGTGGTATCGCCCTTGATGCTACAAATTCTGACGTAGTTCCTCCTGAAGTCAACGTCACTTTCCGCTATACTAATATGACCTGGAAAAAAATTAGTTGACATTTCGATAAAACTGTATTATAATATATTATAAAACGTTATTGAACTGAGGATAGTTATACAATGAGCACTGAAGAAATTAGCGCAATCTGGGCTGAAGATGTCAAGATCGACGAATCTAATCTTGGCGGAGAAGCTAAGAAGATTCCGCAACTCCACAACAAATACTATAACATGTATTATAAGGAAGCTTTAAAAGTTAAGAAGCTTCGTTATGATTATAAAGAACTTGAGCTCGCAAAACGCGAATGGCTTGACGGTTCTATGGCTGAAGAAGATCTCAAAGATCGAGGTTGGAAACCACAGCAAAAGAAAATTATCAGACAAGACCTTGATAAGCATTTACAAGCAGATGCTGATATTATTCGTCTCAGTCTCAAAATAGATTACCATACTGCTAACGCCGATTTTTTGGAAGATATTGTAAAGACTATTCATAGTCGTAACTTTATTATTAATAACATGATCGCAGTGCTTAAATTCCAACACGGAGAATATTGATGCCAATGCAGATAAATAGTGGTATAGTTATTATTAATGAATAGGTGATATATGCCAGATGTATTAAATGTAGAACAAAAGAATGCCGTACACTTATTAGTGACAGGAGATTCAGGTGTTCGCATGGAACTTTCAGAATATTTTTCTTTTAAGCCTCAGGGATATCAATTTTCTCCTGCTTATAAGAATAGAATGTGGGATGGTGTAATCCGCTTATATCAACCTATGCGTCCAGTTCTATATGTTGGACTATTCCCTCGTCTTAAAAAGTTTTGTGAAGAGCGTGGTTATCAACTTAATGCTCCTGATCATTTAATGAATGGTGAAAAGATTCCTGATGACTATGCATATGAATTAGCAAAAGAAGTTAATTGTCCATTCGAACCACGTGATTATCAAAATCAATACGTTGTTGATGCTTTAAGGGATAGCAGATCCTTATCACTATCTCCTACATCATCTGGTAAATCATTAATTATCTATTTAATGCAACAACATTATTATAGAACATTCGATCATCGTACACTTATTATTGTTCCAACTATTTCGTTAGTACATCAGATGGCTGGTGACTTTGAAGATTATGGATGCGATAAAAACGATATCTATAAGATACAAGGTGGTGTTGATAAAAATACAACTGCACCTATTGTTATATCGACTTGGCAGTCTCTAATGAAAGTCAATAAAGATTGGTTAGGCCAATTCAAAGTTGTACTTGGAGACGAAGCTCATCTCTTCCAAGCAAAATCATTACAAAAAATTATGGAAGGTCTTGATGAATGTTATTATCGTCACGGCTTTACCGGTACTTTAAAATCAGAAGAAAGCAAAACTCATCGTCTTGTATTAGAAGGTTGTTTTGGTTCTGTTCGTAAGCATGTATCTACTAAAGATCTTATGGATGCTGGTACGATCGCTGATTTTAATATTAAAGCAATTGTGCTTTCTCATAGTAAAGAAGCTCGTAAGAATTTCTATACTGAATTTAAAAAGATTAAAGAGTCTCAAAAACGTTATCCTGCTGAGCGTGAATTCTTGGTAAATAACGACAAACGAAACATCTTTATACGAAACCTATTATGGTCTCTTGAAGGTCAGAATAATTTGGTCTTATTTGATTTAGTAGAAAAGCATGGTAAGATTCTTGCACCAATGCTTGAAAAAGAAGGAAGACAATTGCACTTTATATATGGTGGAACGAAAGGCGACGAACGCGAACGTATTAGACATATGATTGAAAACGATCCAGTCAAGCAACATAACATCCTTGCTTCATATGGAGTCTTTTCTACTGGTGTGAACCTTAAGAAGCTTGACAATGTGATCTTTGCTTCTGGTTCTAAATCTGAAGTGAAGGTATTGCAATCAATTGGTCGTGCCTTGAGAAAAGGCAACGACGCCGATAAGGCAACTCTATATGATATTACTGATGATTTAACACATGGATCATTTGAGAACTATACTCTACAGCATTTTAAGAAGCGGATCGAGATCTATGGACGCGAACAATTTGCTTCTAGAGTCTATACTGTTGACATCTAACAACATGCTCATTAGTGTTTTAAGGATGATAATCCTATTATACCATAGGCTCTACAAGGTGTCAACTGTTTTTTTCACTTATTTTAAAAATAATTTTATTTCAACAAATCAGTTGACATTTGCTTAAAGCTATGTTATATTGGTATCAAATATATTAACGGAGGTTGATTTTATGGCCAAAAGACGTGCCACACGAAATTACGTGAACAACAGGGACCTTCTTGAAGCATTAGTTGCATACAAGGCTTTGTGCAGAGAAGCTGAAGATGCAGGTGAAGGAAGACCAAGAGTACCCGATTATATCGGCGAATGTATCTTTCAGATTGCTACAAGACTGGCAACCAAACCAAATTTTTCGGGATACTCTTATAAAGAAGATATGATCTCAGACGGTATCGAAAACTGTCTATTATATATCATGAACTTTAATGAAGAGAAATCTCAAAACCCATTCGCCTACTTTACACAGATTATATGGTATGCATTCTTACGTAGAATTGCTAAGGAAAAGAAACAGATGTATATTCGTTTCAAATCTTCTCAGCATATGATTACTACAGGTGGTACACATACTGGCGGAGAAGAAGACTTAAATATCCATTTAAGTACAGCAGCTGATTATATGAATGATTTTATTGAAGACTTTGAAGATAAATTAGCAAAAGACAAAGCTAAGAAAAAAGCTGATAAGACGGTAAAAGAAGAATCTAAAAAATCAGAAGAAAATAAGGACTAAAATTTGAAAATCGCAATTGTAACTGATATGCACATCGGTGTACGCGGTGATTCTAAGTTATTCTTAGATCATCAAGAACGTTTCTTTTCAGAGATCTTCTTCCCGTATATCGACGAGAACAACATCAAAGTCATTTTTGACCTTGGTGACACATTCGATCGACGTAAATTTATTAACTATGTTTCATTGGAACGTGGTAAAAAGTTTTTCTTTGATCAAATAGCAAAGCGTGGTATTGAGTATCATGCCTTGGTGGGTAATCATACAACCTATTACACAAACACTAATGAAGTCAACTCTATGAATTTGCTTCTACGTGAGTATGATAACTTTAACATCTATGAAGATAAGTGTGAGCATGTTACTCTTGGATCAACAAAATTCTTAATGGTTCCGTGGATTAACAATACCAACTATAAAGAAATGATGAAAGATATTAAAGAGTCTGATGCACATATGTGTATGGGTCATTTCTCTATTCAAGGTTTTGAAATGGATAAAGGCCACTTATGTGATCACGGTCTTACAAGAGACGTGTTTACTAATTTTGAAGCAGTTTATTCTGGTCATTTCCATCATCCATCTACCTATAACAATATATCATATCTTGGTTCTCCATATGAGATGACTTGGTCTGATTATCAAGGTAAACGTGGTTTCCGAGTACTTGATACTGAAACTCGTGAGATGGAATGGATACTTAATCCAAACGTTATCTTCTATAAATTAGAGTATGATGATACCGATATGACTATTGAAGATATCGCTAATCTTGATGTAAGTGCTCTTAAAGATACCTTTATTAAAGTTATTGTTAAGAACAGAACAAATCCGTATATCTATGACTTATTCCTAAATAAATTGACAGACGCTGGAGCAGCTGATGTTAAATCTATTGAAGATGCTCTTAACCTAGAGATTGAAGTTGGTGAAGATCTTATGGATGAAACCAAAGATACCAAGGAAATCTTGCATACGTATATTGATGCTTTAGAAACTAAAGTTGATAAGATACATGTAAAAAGGTTAATTGACGAACTTTATGTTGAGGCACAGAATTTATAATGAAGATACATTTCAAAAGAGTACGATATAAAAACCTATTATCATCTGGTAACTCGTTCACCGAGATACTATTAGACAAATCTAAAACTACTCTAATCAGTGGTTCAAACGGTAGCGGTAAGTCAACATTGCTTGATGCTATTACATTTGCTTTATATGGCAAAGCTTTTCGTAAGATTAGTAAAAACCAACTGATTAATTCTATTAATGAGAAAGAACTGATAGCTGAAATCGAGTTTAGTATTGGCTCTAATAACTACTACATACGTCGTGGTATTAAGCCAAACTTCTTTGAAATCAGTTTAAATGGTACACTACTTAATCAGGATGCGGCAGTAAGAGATTATCAAGCATACTTAGAACAGAATATTCTAAAGCTTAACTATAAATCTTTTACTCAGATTGTTATCCTTGGTAGTGCTACATATGTTCCTTTTATGGAATTATCTACTGGACAGCGTCGAGAGATTATTGAAGATCTACTCGATATCCAAGTGTTTAGTACTATGAATACACTCTTAAAAGATAAAATTAGTAGTAACAAAACTGATATTACGGAAAATGCTTATCAAAAGGATCTTGTCGAAACTCGTATTGAATCAGCAAAAGATCATAACCAATCAATTCGTCAAATTCGAGAAGATGAAGCTGATAAGATTCGTGAAAAAATGGATAGACATATTAAGGTTATTGAAGAAGCAAAACTTGTAATGGAAGCTAAAAATGAAGAGCTTGATGCTCTCATCAAAGATGTAGAAGACAAGCCTAATATGAAATCAAAGTCTGAAAAGGCTAAATCATTAAGGCGTGATATTGAGTCGCAAATCAGATCTTACAAAAAAGAACTTGCATTCTATCACGATCACGATGATTGTCCAACGTGTAAACAAGGTATTGAGCATGATTTTAAATCCAGTATTATTGTTGCTAAAGATGAAAAGGTTTGTGAACTAGAAGAAGGATTAGCAAAACTGGCTGAAAAAGCAAAGATTTATGATGATCGTTTGGAAGTTATATCAGGTATTGAAGATCAAATGAGAGACATCAATCTTGGTATTGGCGATCAACGAGCATCTATTAAAGTTGCAAAAAATGCTTTAATATCATATAAAAATGAGCTTGATACAGCTGAAGAAGAAGTCGAAGCAGTTGACACGGCAAAACTTGATGGTTACTATAAAGATCTTAAACAGATAGAAAAAGATCAAACAACACTATACAACGAAAAAGAAGTTATTGGTGTAACTGCCGCTATGTTAAAAGATGGTGGTATCAAAGCTAAGATCATTAAGCAATATGTTCCTGTTATGAACAAGCTTATTAACAAGTATCTCAGCGCATTTGATCTCTTCGTTGATTTTAGATTAGACGAAAACTTTAATGAAGTAATACGATCTCGTTTCCGTGATAACTTCTCATATGCTTCGTTCTCTGAAGGTGAGAAACTACGTATTACATTGGCCATTATGTTGGCTTGGAGAGCAGTTGCTAAACTACGTAACTCAGTATCGACTAATCTTCTTATTCTAGATGAAACTCTAGATGGCGCACTCGATGGCGTAGGTATTGAAATGTTGATCGATACTCTACATAATTTAAACTCAGATGATAACATCTTTGTTATCTCGCATCGTGGACATCAGTTTGGTGACAAGTTTATGTCTCACGTAAAATTTGATAAGGTTAAGAATTTCTCACAAATAGCAGCATAGGAGCAAGATGAACCATACTATTGAACAACTTATAGAACGAATTAATGTTATGCATGATAAAGCAATACAAATGCATAGACTAAGAAACGAAAAACCAGACTTTGATAGGTCTGGTTGTCAACACATTTTAGAAGATATTCAATCAATGGCTTACATGATAGCTAAAGACAAATCACCAAACAAAGAAATCGCATCAGATATCGACCCACGAAAATAATTGTTTACAAACTCTCGTTTTTGTTATATAATGAATCATATTGAAATACAAGGATTATCATGTCTAGTTTTTACACATCTGTCGAACGTTACGGCAACAACATATTATGGCGTGGTTATGAAAATAACAAACGCTTTGAACGTAAGGTAAAGTTCTCTCCCACTCTCTTTGTAGGTGGTGACAAATCTGGCCAAAGCCAACACAAGTCTCTTACAACTGGTCGCCCTATGACTCCAGTAACTATGGATACTATGCGTGAGGCTAAGGACTGGGTTGAACAATATAAAGATGTACACGGTTTTGAAATCGGTGGTACTACTAACTACGTCGCTCAATTCATTCAACAAAAATATCCAAGTCAAGTCGATTACGACGTAAGTCAGGTTAATATCGTATCATTCGATATCGAGGTTGATATTGCTGATGGATATCCTGATATGAATACTGCTGATAAAGAAATTACCTCTATCGCATACAAATCTTCTAAGTCTAATACTTACCATCTCCTTGGTCGTAAAGACTATGATAAATCTCAAACGTTACTCGATATCGATCCTGATGATATTGCCTTTATGAAGTTTGATACCGAAGAAGCATTACTTCGTAGGTTCAGACAATTATGGTGTAATGATTATCCAGATATCGTAACAGGCTGGAACGTCGAATACTTTGATATTCAATATCTTATTACTCGTATGTCTCGTCTATTTGGCGAAGAGTTTGCAAAAGACTTATCTCCTTGGCGTTCTATTAAACCATATGGTCGTGAATTCTTCGGTAAAATGCAACAAACTTACCAGATCCTTGGTGTTGCTATTGTTGACTATATGGATGCGTTCAAAAAGTTTGGTTATAAGTATGGACCACAAGAATCTTGGAAACTCGATCATATTGCTCACGTAGTTCTTGGTGAAAAGAAACTCGATTACTCTGAGTATGGTAACCTTACTGCTTTGTATGAACAAAATCCACAACTCTATCTCGACTATAACCTTAAAGATACTTGGTTGATCCAACGTTTCGAAGATGAAACTGGTCTACTTGCTCTTGTTATGACTGTTGCTTATGGCGGTGGTGTTAACTTCAATGATGCATTTGGTACAGTTGGTATCTGGGAAACAACACTTTATCGTCGATTGATTAAAGAAGGTCGTGTTCCTCCACTTAAAGGTAGTCCTGGCCAACGTGCTGGTGATCTTGTTGGTGGTTATGTTAAAGATCCAAAAGTTGGTATGCATCCTTGGGTTGTATCTTTCGATCTTAACTCTCTATATCCGCACCTTATGTTACAATATAATATGTCACCTGAAACTTATGTTGAAGATCGTCGTGAATACGTATCTCAAGAAATGGTACTCAAAGGTGACTTCCAAAACGATGATAAATCTGTCTCTGTTGCAGCCAATGGTGCATGTTTTACTAATGAATTCAAAGGTGTTATTCCTGAAATCATTGACGAGTACTACGGTAATCGTTCAATAATCAAGAAAAAGATGCTCAGTGTCGAACAAGAACTCGAAGTTACAACTGATCCTAGCCACAAATCTGCTCTTAAACGTGAGGCAAACAACCTCCATAACCAGCAAATGGCTATTAAAATTGCTATGAACTCGCTATATGGCGCCACAGCTAATATCTACTTCTTGTACTATATTAACGACATGGCTGAAGCAATTACTACATCTGGTCAGTTATCTATTCGATATGCTCAAAACTCAGTGAATGCTTATCTCAACAAGATACTTAAAACAAACGACAAAGACTATATCGTCTATATCGATACCGATTCAATTTACGTTGACTTCGGTCCTTTGGTTAAAGCTTCGTTTGGTACTACTGATATTGATCGTAAGAAAGGTGAAGAGTTCCTTGATAAAGTTTGCTCATCAAAGATCGAAGAAGTAATCGAAAATGGTTACAAAGAACTCGCATCCAAGATGGGTTCTTATCGTCAAGCAATGGTAATGAAACGTGAAAAGATTACTGATAAATCAGTGTTCATTGCTAAGAAACGATACATTATGAATACCCTCAACTCCGAAGGTGTACATTACGAAACTCCAAAGATCAGTGTTACAGGTCTCGAATCAGTACGATCTTCAACTCCGGAAGTATGTCGTAACAAACTTAAAGAATCGTTCTCAGTTATTATGAATGGCGATGAAGAAGCTGTTCAAAAGTTTATTGAAGACTTCCGACAAGAATTCTACAAACTTCCACCGGAAGATGTTGGTCGTAATTCTGGTACTGATAACATCGATAAATATCGTGACAAAGGCAATCTATATAAGAAAGGTTGTCCTATGCATGTTCGCGGTTGTATTCTATACAATCATTACCTTAATCAAAAAGGTCTTGCTAAAAAGTTTTCAGCCGTATCAGGTGGCGACAAAATCAAATTCTGCTACCTCAAAACTCCAAATCCAATCAAAGAAAACATCATCTCATTTCCAGGTGTTCTTCCTAAAGAATTTGGTTTACACGAATATATTGACTACGAAAAGCAGTTCGAAAAAGTATTCCTATCTCCATTGGAAGCTATCCTCGATGCTGTAGGTTGGTCAGCAGTTAAAATCGCAACACTTGAAGATTTCTTTTCATAAGGAGAAATATAATGACAGAACTCGAACATCTTAAAAAGCAGCACAACCATCATCATAAGTTGATCGAAGCTGCTGAAGCTGAAAAAGCACCAGAAGAATTTATCAAAAAATTAAAAGTAGAAAAGCTTAACCTTAAAGACAAAATACAAAGGATGCAAAATGCGGATTGATAATGAAATCAAACTAGACTACAAGGACGTTTTGATTAGACCAAAGCGTAGTACTCTTCAGTCTCGCAAAGAAGTAGATGTATCTATACGATATAAGTTTAGAAACTATCAACCAAATTTTCCAGATAATGTCCGTGAAGTCATAGGCCACTACAATGGCGTTCCTATTATGGCTGCAAATATGGATGGTGTCGGTACAATGGAAATGGCTGATACATTAGCTGAGCAAAATATGTTTACTTGTCTTGTTAAAACATATTCAGCAAAAGATCTTACAGAATTCTTTGGTGACTTCGAGCATTCTCATTCTAGGATAAATAACGTTGCAATGAGTATTGGTATTGGCGAAGATGATTGGTCAAAACTTGCCGAAGTTTATCAATATACATTGGGAACATTAAAGTACGTATGCGTGGACGTGGCAAATGGTTATACTGAAAGATTTACAGATTTTATACGCGTTTTAAGAGAAACATATCCCGCAATTGTTATTATAGCAGGTAACGTTGTTACTGCTGATCAAACACAGGAGTTAATTTTAAATGGAGCTGATATCGTTAAAGTCGGCATTGGTCCTGGTTCTGTATGTACTACTCGCATACAAACTGGTTGTGGCTATCCTCAACTCTCCGCTGTCATCGAATGTGCAGATGCTGCGCATGGTCTTGGCGGTCATATTATTGCCGATGGTGGTTGCTCTACTCCTGGAGATGTAGCAAAAGCATTTGCTGGTGGAGCAGATTTTGTAATGTTAGGTGGAATGCTTGCAGGTCACGATCAAGGTGGCGGTGAAGTTATCACTAAATATTATGATACTGACGAACTAGTATACGAAGTAGCATCTCATTTAGATAAACATACTCGTAAAATAGAAGAAAAACAGTTTGTAAAGTTTTATGGAATGAGTTCAGACACTGCAAATGGTAAACACTTTGGTGGTCTTAAAGATTATAGATCATCCGAGGGAAGAACAGTGTTGACAAAATACAAAGGATGTGTTACAATAACTATACAAGATATATTAGGAGGAGTAAGATCTACCTGTACCTACGTTGGTGCAAACAAGATTAAAGATCTTTCTAAGTGCACGACATTTATTCGCTGTACTGATACTCATAATCGAGTATTCGAGTCAGCAACTATTGGAAATTAAGGAGATATATTATGGCAAAGTGGGCAGAAGTAAAAACTAATGACTGGGCTGCAGACATTGACGCTATGCATAAAAAGTTTGGCGTTAAAGATTGGTTTGAAGCCAATAAAGACAATCGAGAGCTAATGGAAAAATACATTAAGTTTCGTCTCTCGATGTGTAAGGAGGAACTAGATGAAACAATGGATGCAATCGATGCAAGAGATCCTGAGGAAATCGTGGATGGTCTTATCGACATGTGCGTTTTTGCTATTGGTACTCTCGATGTATTTGGCGTTAATGCTAATGATGCTTGGAATCGTGTTTATGGAGCTAATATGGCAAAAAGCCCAGGAGTTAAAGAAGGCCGTCCAAACCCGTTTGGATTACCGGATTTAATGAAACCAGAGGGCTGGGAAGCTCCATCGCATGAGGGTAACCACGGCGATCTAAAGAAAGCTGTTTAATGGAACTTGATTATAACGAGCTAATGGAACCAAACCCTCCTGCAGCTTGGGAAAAACCTGAAGAACCTGCTAAGCTAATAGCATTAAGAGAAGCACTAAATAAACTTGGTATAGAATACGCTATATCAAACAAAGATCAAAATTTAGTAAGTATTAACATTTGGATAGGCGAAGATTAAACCTTTATTTAAATAAATAAAGCGAGTCGGTGGTAAAAGCCGGCTCTTTTTTTAACTAAAAACGTGGTAAAAGCGTTTATAAAAATAAAGGAGAAAATCTATGAGGCTATTCATAGCAGCTTTATTATGTGTAAGTGTAAGTGGTGCAAATGCAACACCATATGTCGAATTTAAGACAAAACAAAAGTTTATTAATGATAACTATGATAAAACAGCAAATCATCTTAGACTAGGATTTAAAGCTGATAATAATCTATATTTCGAAGCAGGTCCAATGACAAATGGATACTCAGCAGAAATTGGATACAAAGTTAAATTTAATAACTCGTTTACTTTAAAAGGTAAATGGGAAGGTGAAGATACTAATAGATTGAAGCACGGTTTTGAAACCGAACTTCGATATACATTTGATTAGGAGATTATATAATGGAATATTTAACTTTATGGAGCACAATCGGGTTCCTATTTGCTGCATACGCAGTAATTGCCAACGATTCAGTACAGACACTTGGTACTTGGATGGCATCAAATAACGAAAAATTTAACTACAAAACATTATGGGCCGCAGCATCTGCTGTTCTTATCGCGACATTGTGGTATGGTTGGTCTATTAATGGTGGTGATATATCATATGGAAGATTAAATAGAATTCCGTGGCAAGAAATCCAATGGTATCATGCGGCTGCGCCTGGTATCCTTGTATTACTAACGCGACTGGGTGTTCCGGTATCAACTTCCTTTTTAGTGTTGAGTGCTTTTGCAAGTACCTTTGTGCTAGAAAAGATGTTGATGAAATCAATTATGGGTTATGGTATTGCAGCAATATTTGCTTATGGAGTATGGTTCTTTGTAAGCCGATGGTTAGATGAAGCTGCAGATGTACAGGAAAGAAACAAAAATCTTTGGAGAGTTCTTCAATGGTTTGCAACTGGCGGTTTATGGTGGACTTGGTTGTCTCACGATATGGCTAACATTGCAGTATTCTTACCTCGTCAAGTACCGGTAGATCTAATGGTTATGATCAGTGTGGTGTTTGTAGTTGGCCTGTTCTTTATGTTTAGAGAACGAGGTGGTAAAATACAATCAATCGTACTTGAAAAGCATAATACAAGATACGTAAGATCTGCTACACTAATTGATTTATTCTATTGGTTATGTTTGTATTTCTTCAAGGAACTCAACGATATTCCTATGTCCACAACTTGGGTATTCGTTGGTATGCTTGCAGGACGTGAACTTGCAATCGCGCAGTTTACTGGCAAACGTAAATTCAGTAGTGTATTCCCATTAGTTGGAAGAGACTTTATGAAAATGATGATTGGTCTAGGCGCTTCGGTTGCTCTAGTACTATTAATTCATTATGTGATTGTTCCTAACGGATTGTAACAATTTGTTACCCAGTGTTATCGGTAACATTTCGGTAACACTGGGACTTTGATCATAAATAAATCATGCGCCTGTAACTCAGTGGATAGAGTATCGGTCTACGAAACCGAAGGTCATATGTTCGAATCATATCAGGCGCGCCAATTTGATCAAGGAGGTCCCACCATGTGCACACCGTTTGTACGTAAAGAAGCCAACCGACTTAACTGGTTAATTAAAGGCCAGCTTATAGATATAAAAGCAAGTGATAGCGTAGTAGAATCAATATACGAATCTTACTTTAAAAGACTTTGGAATAATATCGAAAGAATGGAATATGGTTCTATAGGATTTGAAGCAGCATATAAAGCTCGTGAAGCTGAAGTCATTAATGCAGAATTAGAATTTGTAGCCAATCGAGGTTACGATTAAATAAAAGTTGACAATAAGTCGATTTTGTGATATAAATAAACATGTAAACGTTGAAGCAACGTGAAATTGGATCGGACTCGGGGGCAGTACCCGACAGCTCCACCAAAAACATACTAGTGTCCAGTTAAGTTTGGAACACATCTGATAAAGTGGCTAGTATGTTTTTGATGGGGCTGATATTAGGATCGACGGACGATGTAGTGAAGTGGAGTTTACCGGATGATCGCGTATAGATCAACATAAACTAAATGCAAATGAAAATTTCGCACCATCTGGATTAGCCTTAGCGGCATAATCACAGGGAGTTGGCCACTTACTTAGCAACAGAAAAGTGGTAATTAAATTATTATGAGGATATTATGTCAAGCAAATTAAAAGAGCTTACTTGGGCTCATCACCAAGCAGCAGAACGTAGAGCATTTGCAAAAGAATTACTTTCCGGCAGTATAGATCCAGCACTATACCACAAGTTTCTTTGTGCACAGTACATGAACTATGAAGTACTCGAGCGCAATGCTATCATTCCACCAAATCTAAACAAAATTAAAAGATCAAGACGTATCTTTCAAGACATTCGTGAGCTTGAACAGCATTTTGGTCTTGAACCATCAGGAAAGTTTCCTCCATCAGTATCTAAATATGCAGCACATATTAATGCATTAGCAGATGCTGACGATAATCATTCGTTACTTGCACATATGTATGTACGCCATTTTGGTGAATTGCACGGTGGTCAAATGATTAAAAAGAAAACACCTGGAAGCGGACTTATGTACGAGTTCGATGGAGATACTAAAGTACTTATCGCTGAATTCAGAGAGTTACTAGATGATAGTATGGCTGATGAAGCAAAGAGATGTTTTGACTTTGCGTCAGAACTCTTTGATGAGTTATCTAAAGAAATAGATTGACATTAAGGAATCTTTAGTATATAATGTAATCATATAGTTAATAAAGGAGCCTCGTTATGCAGGAACAAGAACAAATCGAATCAACTATTCCATTAGAAAAAAATCTTAAACGCGCTGATCGCATGGCTAGATCAGATGCAGCACGACAAAGACGTAAAGAATTAAAAGTTGTACGCGAAACAGTTATGGAAAATGCATATGCAAAAGCACGAAGGGCTCGCAAAAACAAATGAATCATATTCTCGAAGTACAAGTAGATGAAGAAACTGGAGAGCATTTTATAGTTCTGCCAAGTGATGTATTACTTGCTGCTAACATTAATATTGGTGACGAAGTTGAATGGAATATAAGTAGTGACAATACTTATGCAACTCTAACCAAAATAAAAGAAGATGATATTTCCAGTTAAAAAACGAACAGTTACTCATACACCTTCTCCCGTAGTGTGTTTTACTTCTTATTGGAAGAATACAGGAGAAAAAGAGGTATATAGTGACAACAAGGGTCATAAAAAGACAAGAGATAAACTTGTATTAGTATATGACGAAAATCCAGAATACAGAGGTAGATCAAATGCAGTTGTGGGATAGATTAAATGAATACGCTTATCAGCTGACAACTAAATTTGATAGTCACTTTGATCGTTTCGATAATAAAAAGTATACTCAAGCTATGCATTTTACTGGTTGGACCGATACTTTTTGGAGATCAGAACTCGTATCAAAGGCACATTTAAAAACTATTGAACCACCGAATGGTAAAGGTTTATGGTTAATGCATGTTAATATCTTTCCACACGAAGGATATGAATTACCTATTTTAGGCTTTGATATTGTTGCTGGTCCAAAGAAGATTACTGGATCATTTATGGATTATAGTCCATTACACGGATTTCCGCATCCTTATCATGAGGAAATGGAAAGAACTGTTAAAAACTTAGAGTGGAATAAAGCTCGTGAATTACCACCTTGGGCAAAAGATATATTCTCAGATGATATGATCGCAGTTGGTAACATTAATACTGATGAAGAATTAGATCAATTTATTGAAGTTACAACTCATTTAGTAGATCATTATCTTGAAAATTTAAAAGAGAATGCTTTTGTATCTCATCGTAATACCC
The DNA here is from genome assembly GCA_900197625.1 of Rhodobacteraceae bacterium Water-Bin34. Taxonomy (GTDB): domain Bacteria; phylum Pseudomonadota; class Alphaproteobacteria; order Rhodobacterales; family Rhodobacteraceae; genus Amylibacter. The sequence continues at coordinate 62,810 of FZLS01000007.1, forward strand.
TTCCAATACTTAATAAGTATTGTTCAAACCAAAAGTTAAACCCTCATCTTCATAGATCTATTCTTGCAATGGGAATATCAGAAGAAGATAAAAACGCTTATGTGAATGATGTATTATTTGAGGAAAAGTAATGTTAAAGACAGTGTGGACAATATGGAAACACGCCCTCGGTTCTTTTGATGAAGAAGATGGTTATGATCCCAAGAATGAAAATTGGGTTTCAGCTATAAGAACTATAATTGTTTTATCTAACATGGCTTGTGCATATGTTATAATGTGGAATATAATTAGGAGTTGGTAATGCGTATCGAGCCTGTATCTAAAATTGTTGGATATAATTCAAATAAACCGTTGACAATTAACGGCTGTTGTGATAAAATAAACATATCAACTGGTAAAAGAACCTTACAACTCGGTGACCATCGTTTTGTAGCAACAGTTGTACACTGCACTTCTTGTGGTAGTGTTAAGGCAACTTCAAATATTAAGGAGAAAAGATAATGTCAGAAAAATATCTTATTTCTGAAAGAGATGGCCAAGCTCTTAAAGCTAGCTATTTCGCGACAGAAAATGGCGCCGGTGTACGATTCTTTATCAATAATGAATTTATTTTAGAAGAAGTATACGAAGGCAAATCACTTCACTTTGCAGAATCAGCGGCTCAAAATTGGCTCGCAGGGATAAAGACTTTAAATGGATAAAAACGAATTAGTACAAAATGTCTTAGTTGACAAAGCAACATTAGTTGCGCCAAGGACGCCTGAAAAGGTACATCATGAAATTCAGTACATGCTTAAGAGTGGCATTAGCTATATCGACGCATTATGTGAATATGCACGCATTAATAATTTAGAAATTGAAACAGTGGCAGACATTGTTAAAAAATCTTCTATCTTAAAAGAAAAAGTAAGATCAGAAGCAGTTGAAGCGAAATTGGTAATTAAAGATGATCAAGACCTCACTAAGTTATGCTAACGAGGACAGCTATGTATGGTATGTAAAATACCTTGCAATGAAAAAGCATTTTACCTCTGATTATGACTATCATAAGTACAATGGAAAAATAAGAGCGTCTTACGATAAGTATAGGACTCGTAATGATGCCTACTTTTTCGAAAAACTTTCAAGAAAAGACGATCCAGAAAAGCTTATGCTATCTAATATGATAGTAAAGCCTAATGTATGGATACGAGAAATTATTGAACAGGAAGGCGAGGACCGTTATATTGAATGGCAAAAGAGAATAGATACTCTATCTCGTACATTTAAATCGGAAATCGCTAATCTGGACGATAACTTTCAAGCTAACTTTACTTCTGTGGTTGGTCAACATCCTTTGATAATGACTTACTATCAACAAAGAAAAGTAAGCTTGGAAACTATTACTATCCTTGCTCATATTGCCAACATTTTTCCTTATTGGGAAAAAGAAATAGTTGACAAAATCATAGCAAGTGATATAATAAGACTAATAAGAAAGTATAAACCTTTCTTAGAAATTGATGAAAAAAAGTTCAAAGATTTGATCCGTGAACGATTTTTTTGATATAAATAGATGGCAGGCTTAAAACCTGCACATACATCGCAATATAAACAATGCTATATACAGCAATATTAGGAGATATAAAATATGTCATTTGACGCATTAAAAAAGAACCGTTCAAGTTCTCTATCTAAACTGAACAGCCAGCTCGAAAAGATTTCTACTAAGAGCTACGCAGATCCAAACGAAGGCAAAATGTGGAAACCAACCCGCGATAAAGCAGGTAATGGTTTTGCAATCATTCGTTTCTTACCAGCCCCTCAAGGCGAAGAAATGCCATTCGTAAGAATCTGGGATCACGGTTTCCAAGGTCCAACAGGACAGTGGTACATCGAAAACTCACTCACCACCATTAATCAAGACGATCCAGTAACTGAGTACAACGGTAAGTTGTGGAACTCAGGTGTTGAATCTGATAAAGATCTAGCCCGTAAACAAAAACGTAGACTGAAATATGTCGCTAACATTCTTGTTGTTAAAGACGGTGCTAATCCAGAAAATGATGGTAAAGTCTTTATGTACCAGTTTGGTAAAAAGATCTTTGATAAACTGAATGATTTAATGAATCCTCAGTTCGAAGATGAATCTCCAGTAAACCCATTTGATCTATGGGAAGGTGCAAACTTCCGTTTGAAAATTCGTAAGTTTGAAGGTTACCCTAACTATGATAAGTCTGAATTTGATAGCCCATCAGCTATTAGTGAAGATGATGCAGAGTTGGAAAAAATCTATAACCAAGAACACTCTTTACAAGAACTTATCGATCCTAAGAACTTTAAGTCTTATGCAGAGTTGAAAGCAAAACTATATCGTGTACTTGCATTAGACGAAGAGCCATCAGCTCCAACTAAAGCTGAAGACGATGAGTTTGATCTCAGCAATATGGGCAATGCAGCAACAGCGGCTCCACAGCCAACGTTACAGGAAGCAGCGCCAGAAGCAACCTCGACATCTCTATCAATGGATGATGATGACGATGATCTTTCAATCTTTAAGGAACTAGCCAATGGTTAATAAAGTCTATGAAGAAGTTCTAGACTTTGACTTTGGTTTCAGCTTTATCGATGAAGAGCTTCAAGAGAAAGAAGCTGAAGCACAAGATACTATTCAGAAAGTCAGCAATGAGAAACAATCGTTGGAAGATCAATTAACCGACGCCAAACTTGCTGCTGACGATCTTGAATATAGACTAGAACTCCTCTATAAATCAATAACACCGTTCTTAGATAATTTATGTAAGAACCCTGATAAATCTACAATTTACTGGCCTGATCGAGTAGCTAAGATACAAGGTTATAAAGGTAAATTGACTACTATTGTAGAAGGAAGTAAATAATATGAGTCTAATAGACAAACTTGTGAAAAATAGTACCATTAAAATGACGGCTCCTCTATTGGATTCGAAAGTTTATGGTAAAAAAGATATGGCACCCACACAAGTGCCAATGGTAAACGTTGCGTTATCCGGTCGCATTGACGGTGGACTAACGCCCGGCCTCCTTGTTTTGGCAGGTCCATCAAAGCACTTTAAATCAGCATTTGCGTTGCTGATGGCTGGAGCTTATATGCAACGTAATCCAGATGCTGTATTGTTATTCTATGATGCAGAATTTGGTACACCTCAAGCTTATTTTGAAAGCTTTGGTATTGATATGGACCGCGTAGTTCATACACCAATTACCGATGTTGAACAACTTAAGTTTGATATTTCTCAGCAGCTCGATAAAATCGAAAAAGATGACAAGGTTGTTATCGTTATTGATTCAGTCGGTAACTTAGCTTCTAAGAAAGAAACGCAAGACGCGTTGGATGGTAAATCAGTAGCAGATATGTCAAGGGCTAAAGCTCTTAAGTCTCTGTTCCGTATTGTAACACCACACCTCAACCTAAAAGATATTCCATTGATTGCGGTTAACCATACCTATCAAGAAATTGGAATGTTTCCTAAGGCTGTTGTATCTGGTGGTACAGGTATTTACTATTCAGCAGATGCTATTTGGATTATTGGTCGACAACAAGATAAAGTTGGTCAAGAAATTCAAGGGTATCACTTTATTATTAACATCGAAAAATCAAGGCATGTCAGAGAAAAGGCTAAGATACCAGTAAGCGTAAGCTATGAAGGTGGTATTGTTAAGTGGTCTGGTCTTATGGAAATTGCTGAGAAAGGTGGATATTTACATAAACCTAAAGTTGGTTGGTATGAAGCGGTTAATCCAGAAACTGGTGAAGTCATTTCAGAAAAACTAATGAGGGCTAAAGATGTAAATGATAATAAAGACTTCTGGCTAATGATGTTTGAGAAAACAAATCTAAGCCAGTTCATCAAGAACTCGTTTACTATTGGCGCATCAGGCGGCATTATGCGAGATGATACAGTTGATGAAGTCGATTCAGTCATTGATGATAATGACGAAGAGTTGGCAAGTTAAAACGGTTGACATTTTTTGTAATGTATGTTAATATAACTATACTTGATCGTATCGGCGGGTTAATCTCCGCCGATACTCAACCTAATAACTGGATGCCTCAATGATCGAAACAACTGTAATATCAAATCTAATTTTTAATGAAGACTATTATCGTAAGGTATATCCTTATATCAAAGGTGAATACTTTGATGATGGTAGCCTCAAAAAAATCTTCGATACGTATTCAACATATGTTGATGAATACAAACAACCACCATCTATCGAAGCTCTTAAAATCTCTCTTGATAAACGTAAAGATCTCAACGAAGACTCATATAAAGATATTATGGGTACTGTTGATGGTCTTGGTCGTGATGAAGATACTAACTTTGATTTTCTAGTATCAGAAACAGAAAAGTTCTGTCAAGATAAAGATCTATTTAATTCAATTCGTAAAGCTATTCTTATTATGGATGGCGAAGATAAAACAAACGACAAAGGTTCTATTCCTAATCTATTATCTGACTCTCTTGGTATATCTTTTGATACATCGGTGGGTCACGATTTTATTGATGATTCCGAAGCTCGTTATGAATTTTATCATCGTAAAGAAGAACGTATGCCGTTCGATATTGATCTATTAAACAAAGTTACTAAAGGTGGTTTACCTCGTAAATCTATGACAGTATTATTGGCAACTACAGGTGGTGGTAAATCTCTTGTAAAATGTCACGCTGCAGCAAGTTATCTAATGACTGGTAAAAACTGTCTTTATATTACTATGGAAATGGCTGAAGAAAGAATTGCTGAACGTATTGATGCTAATATGATGGACGTAACTCTTGATGAACTTAAGCTATTACCACGAGATGTTTACAACAAACGCATGGATCGTATTAAATCAAAATGTACTGGTAAGCTTGTTGTAAAAGAATATCCAACTGGTTCTGCTCATGTCGGTCACTTCCGTCATTTGCTTAATGAACTTAAAATGAAAAAGAATTTTACGCCTGATGTAATCTTTATTGATTACCTTAATATTTGTGCATCGTCTCGAGTTAAAGGCGCGGCAGCTGCAAATAGTTATACACTCGTAAAATCAATTGCCGAGGAGGTACGTGGTCTTGCAATGGAATACAATTGTGCTGTGGTTACTTCGTCTCAGTTCAATCGTGACGGCTATGGGAATTCTGATGTTGACCTTACTAATACTTCAGAGAGTATGGGTATTACTCATACCGCAGATTGTATCTTAGGTCTTGTAACTACTGAAGAACTTGATAATCTTGGTCAGTTAATGATCAAACAACTTAAAAATCGATGGGGTGATCTTGGTTATTATCGTAGATTTGTAGTTGGTATTGATCGATCAAAGATGCAAATATATGATCTTGAAGATAGCGCTCAACGTGGTATTGGTGGTACAAGTGCTGCAAACACTGCATCATTCGCTCCATCGGCTGGTAACGATGATACTGCTGCTTTCGATAAAACTGCGTTTGGTCAAGGTTCTAAGAAAACAATGTTCAGTGCCGGAGGCATCTCTTAATATTATAAATAGGTTTAAATAATTATTTAATACAGGAATGATACATTGCATTCATTCAAAACCTATTTAAACGAGGCTAAGGTGGATAAGTCAACACGCGAGTTTAAAGCCTATATTCGTCGGTCTTTTCCAATGGTTAAGTTCACTAACTCCTCTCGAGGAGCTTTTCATGTCCGTTTTCCAGTAACAGATTCTGAAGCTAACCATAGAAAACTACTTAAGAAGTATGGTATTGAAGTTCGTGAATATCCACTGACTCCTATATCTGATAAGTTTCCTACTGTTTTATTAGTAGCAACTAAACAATTATCACCAAGTATACCTCGTGGTTCGACTATACCTTGGGTAAATAATGCTCCTTCAGCTTCTGTTAAAGGAGCACAACTGTTTGGGAACAAAGATTTAACACCGGATAATCTTGGTCTTGCAGGTAAGACTCTTACTGTACCAAATATCATTCAGACAGTGGGTGCAAAGTTACGTGGGATGTATGATCCTGCAACTGCTAAACAACTTACTGATATGATGTGGCGATCAGCAGGTTCTGGTGACAATATACGAAACGAAAACAATTTTGCTGTTAAAGATCTTGCAAAGGTATCAGCTGACTTTGGTGAAATACTTGCCGCAATTTGGACTGTAAGTAATTTAAGATTTAAAGAAGTTCACTTTCCAAAAGCAAGTAACGAAAGACTTATTGATTTCTATGCAATTCGCTTTGGAATCAAATATCCAATATCAGTAAAATCTGGTGGTGGCGGTAAAGTTACCATACAAAACATTATTGATGCAATTAACCGTAGGGCTAAATCTGCTGATAGAAACGATATGACTAATGAACCATCATTGGCTATATTTAAAATCGTTAATGAATACCCTATGAAAGAGCAAATGTTTGAACTCCATAAATATATGGATACAGAGCCGGTAAGAATACTTGCTAGAATTATGGGCGTAAGAGTTCCAAATGTTAATTTAGATACTGTATTAAACTTTGTAGATAATATGCCTCGTGAAGATCTTATAAGAGTACTTGAACCATTTTGGCGTTCAATGAATACTACTCTTACAGATCGAATTAAAAATGACGAGGGAGACGCTTTAAGACTTGTGTTATCACCATTAGGAGAAAACATATGGAAAGTTTTAAACGCCGATAAAGACATTCAAGACTCGCTTACAAGAGTAGCAAGACAGGTTACGTTAATACAAGTTAATGTTAACGTATCAAAAGTAGCAATTAAGATTAAACATAACTACTTTAAAGATGCTGAGTTCCAATTTGGTTGGGCAGGATATGCAGCTAAGAATAAGTTAGGTTTTAAAATGAAGGTAACTAATTAATGCACACGTTTAAACAGTTTTTGGCTGAAAACAAAAATACGCACATGGAACATCTCGAAGATTCTATATTGAATCACGGTGTTAATGGTACAAGAGATGCTATTAATTTCTTACGTTCATTAAGAGATATGTTGGCTGGTACTGCTAAGTCAAAAGTTAATGTATCGGTTAAATGGGACGGAGCTCCTGCTATCTTTTGTGGAACTGATCCAAGTGATGGTAAGTTCTTTGTTGCTAAAAAGGGTATCTTTAATAAGAACCCAATGGTATATAAAACTAATGCAGACATCGACGCTGATACAAAAGGCAAAGATAGTTTGAATTCGAAATTAAAATTAGCTCTTGCTGAGTTTCCAAAGCTTGGTATTAAGGGCGTAGTACAAGGTGACTTTTTATATGATAAATCTGATCTCAAAGTGGTGGACATTGAAGGTGAACCGCATATTACTTTCCATCCTAATACGATTGTTTACGCGGTACCTAAAAACTCAGAACTCGGCAAACAAATACTCGGATCCAAGGTCGGTGTGGTATGGCACACAGTCTACAGAGGATCAAGCTTTGAAGAAATGTCTGCAAGTTTTGGAGAGGAGATTGCATCTAATCTTAAGAGCCCAAAACAAATCTGGTCAGTAGACGCATCATATAAAGATATATCAGGTACAGCAAACTTTACAAAGAAAGAAACAGAGGCTCTTAATAAGATTCTATCTGCGGCTGGTAAACATTTTAGAACTATACGAAGAGAAACACTTGATGGTATTGCATTAGAGCCAGATACTTTAGCAAAAACAAAAGTATTCGTTAATAGTAAAATTAGAGCTGGCGAAAGAATTAAGAATCCAAAAGCATTCGTAAGAGATTTACAGAATTATATTACTAGATATTATAAATCCGAAGAAGATAAACGTAAGTCTGAAAAAGGTAAAGCGACACAACGCGGTAAAAGAGACGCTACATTAGAATACTTTAAGAAGACAAAACCTGCTCAATTAGTAGCAGTATTCGAATTATACAATATGATTATCGATGCTAAACATATGGTAATCGCAAAACTAGATAAAGCAAAACAAGTTGGCACATTACTTAAAACTGCTGATGGTTATCAAGTAACATCTCAAGAAGGATTTGTTGCTATTGATAAGATGGGTAAAAACGCAGTTAAGTTAATTGATAGATTAGAATTTAGTCAAGCCAACTTTTCAGACAAATATATAAAGGGGTGGGAGAAGTAAAATGGCGATGTGGAATAAAAATGAGCAGGCATATATGCAGGACAACAAAACGTTGTTCGAAGCCTTTATGCTGGCAGATAAAAATGGTAATATCA
>FZLS01000015.1 GCA_900197625.1 Rhodobacteraceae bacterium Water-Bin34
CCTGGTAATTCTAATTTATCAAATAATATTTCACCTAATTGTTTTGGTGACCCAACATTAAAAGATTGGCCTGCCAAATCATATATTTCAGCTTCAAGTCCAGACATTGATTGTGCAAAATTATTAGACATACGACTTAAAGTATTGCGATCAACTTTAATACCATCCATTTCCATTTTGGCTAGCACAGGAATCAGGGGTCTTTCCAATTTTTCATATACTTTAGTAACACTATTCGCATGTAGCATTGGTTTAAATAGCTTCCAAAGTCGTAGCGTAATATCTGCATCTTCAGCAGCATAATTTACAGCATCACTAATTGGCACTTTATCAAAAGTAATAGCAGATTTCCCAGAGCCCAATAAAGATTTTATACTTATAGGCTTATGATCTAAATATCTTTCTGAAAGATAATCCATTCCATGATTATGTTTGCCACCATTTATCGCATAAGACAGCAACATGGTATCATCTACAGGTGTTAAATTAACATTATATCTGGCAAATATTTTTGTATCATATTTAATATTTTGACCAATTTTTATAATAGAAGAATCCTGTAAGACCGGCCGTAAAATTGTTAACGCCTCTTCAAGATTTATTTGTCCACTACAAAGAGATGCACCACCAAACAGGTCATCTTCACCATTAGTATGCCCAAGAGGAATATAACAAGCTTCACCAATTTCTACTGACAAGCATATTCCAACTAGATCAACGATCATGTCGTTTAATCCAGTAGTTTCTGTATCAACAGCGACATATCCACGCTGATATATTTTTTTAATCCAGCGATTTAAGTCATTAATATTATCAATAAGTTCGTAGTTTTTGGTATTTATAGGAATATGTTTTAATTCAATGATATCATTTTCTGCGTTGCTTTTGTCTGAAACTTTTATTTCTGGAGCGCTAACGCCAAACTTATTTGCTATACGGGCCGACATGGTTCGAAATTCCATCTCAGACAGGAACTTCAACATAACTTCAGGATCTGGAGCGTGTACCGCGAAGTCGTCTAAATCACAATCCATTTTCATATCTGTTTTTAAAGTTACAAGATCCCGGCTTGTACGAATTTGGTCAGCATTATCAATTAATGTTTCTCTACGTTTTGGTTGCTTAATTTCAGATGCACGCTCCAAAAGGCTATCAAGATCACCATATTCATTTATTAAAAGTGCTGCAGTTTTTATTCCAATTCCTGGCGCACCAGGGACATTATCAACACTATCGCCCGCAAGTGATTGTACATCAATGACACGGTTTGGACCTACCCCAAATTTCTCCACTACTTGTTCAGAACCAATTCTCTTATTTTTCATGGCGTCATACATTTCCACACCATTGCCAACAAGCTGCATCAAATCTTTATCAGAAGAAACTATTGTTACATGACCCCCAGCATCACGCGCTTGAATAGCTAAAGTAGCCATAATGTCATCGGCTTCAAAACCTTCTTGCTCAATACAAGCAAGTCCAAAAGCCCTTGTTGCATCTCGAGTAAGTGGGAATTGAGGCACTAAATCCTCAGGCGCAGGCGGCCTATTCATTTTATATTCTGGATAAATATCTGATCTAAAGGTTTTACCTTTTGCATCAAAAACAACAACTAAATGTGTAGGCGCATTGGATCCTTTTTGGTCTTCAATAATCTTAAAAAGCATATTGCAAAAACCGCTAACCGCGCCAACGGGTAGCCCATCAGATTTTCGTGTAAGAGGTGGTAAAGCATGATAAGCTCGAAAGATAAAACCTGAGCCGTCAATTAAATGAAGATGATGACCTTTACCAAACGCCACTACTTAAGCACCTTTTTGAACATTATTCTTTAACACGTATTTACAATCACAATATGGGCACTCGACCCAACCTTGTGCATCAGGTATTTGCAGCCAAATACGGGGATGACCCCCTGTACCACCATCACAAGCCACTCGAGAACTTGTTACTTCTTTTATTTCTTTAGAGAGTTTACTCATTAATATATTCCTTAATAGTACTTTAATATCATGGAGATTGAAGGCATTGTGTTTAAGATTGAATCATTCTCCCACAAGAGCTACCACCTAATATGTGCACATGAAGATGTGGAACTTCCTGAACACCATGCTCCCCACTGTTTGCAATCAATCTATATCCATCTCCAGTATCAATTGATAAATTAAGCAGATCACATACATCACCTATAGCTTGTATATATCCCACTATCTCAGTAGGAGATGCTTCTTTTGCAAAATGATCAAAACTTACAAATTTACCTTTTGGAATTACTAAAACGTGATGTGGTCGTTGTGGGTTTATATCCCTAAAAGCTAATGCATGATCATTTTCAAGAATTGTTTCATTTGGAATTTCTCCACGTAAAATTTTTGCAAATATATTTTCTTCATCATATTTATATGCCATAATTTTAATGTCTCTTTTATTTAACTTTCTAAAGCTTATTAATATCAAATAATTCCTGAAGGTTAGTTTGGGGTCTCGCTCCCATACTAGAAATTACTTCAGCTGCAGCAATACATCCCATCATTCCACAAACTTCCAATGACTTATTTTGTGACACACCAGCTAGAAAACCCGCTGCGAACAAATCACCTGCACCTGTTGCATCCACCATATTAACTGAATTTGCTGGTACATGAATAATTTCTCCACCATTCGCGATATAAGCTCCTTCAGCGCCAGCCGTACAAACTAAAGTGTCAACAAATTGCGCGCCTATTTCAATTGCATCATTTAAACTTTCGCCACCATACATAGATAATAGTTCATGTTCATTGCAAAATAACATATTTATATGATTTGCGATTAAATCTTGGAATGCTTCGCGATGTCGCTCAACACAAAAAGGGTCAGATAAGCTGAGCGAAGATTGCCCGCCTGAACCATTACACAATTCTACAGCGCGTATAAATGCAGCTTGGCTATCTGGTCGATCAAATAAATAACCTTCTAAATATAACCACTCAGTATCTGCCATTAAGTCGGGATCAATATCTTCTACATTTAACTGATTAGCGACACCTAAATAAGTGTTCATAGACCTTTCACCATCAGGACTTACTAGAATCATACTTCTACCAGTCTCATCAATTGATTCAGAGTCTACCATAGGAGTAGTAAAATCTGCACCCTGAGCACGTATGTCATGAGCAAAGATACGACCTAATTGATCATCTTTAACTTTACCAACAAATGCTGTTTTTATACCAACTGTACCAATACCAGCAATCGTATTAGCCGCAGATCCACCAGATACTTCCACACCAGCATTCATTGAGTTGTATATTTCTGCAGCCCTTGGCGTATCTATAAGCTGCATAATGCCTTTTTCTATACCTTTAGATATTAAAAATTCATCACTGCATTTTGCTAAAACATCAACAATCGCATTGCCTATTCCAACCACTTTGTAATTCTTATTCAATTGTTTTTTCCTCAAACTTACATAGATCTTTAATAATACAATTCATGCATACTGGTTTTCGTGCCTTACAAGTATATCGACCATGCAATATCATCCAGTGATGCGCATGATGTTGAAACTCTGCAGGAACATGATCTTCAATTGCTCTTTCAACGGCAACAACATCTTTACCGATTGCGACGCCAGAACGATTACCAAAACGTAATATATGTGTATCAACAGCCTGAGTTGGTTGTCCAAACCACATATTCAATACAACATTTGCTGTTTTTCGACCTACACCGGGCAAACTTTCTAAAGCTGCTCTTGATGAAGGAACAACGCTATTATATTTTTCAATTAAAAGTTGGCTCATTTTGATTACATTTTTTGCTTTTTGGCGATAAAGACCAATTGTTTTAATGTGCTCCTCGACACCATCTATGCCTAAAGCAGTCATCTTTTCCGGTGTATCCGCAATACTAAACAATGCCTTTGTGGCTTTATTAACACCTAAATCAGTGGATTGTGCAGAAAGCGCTACAGCCACAACTAATGTGAATGCATTTACATGGTCAAGCTCACCTTTTGGTTCTGCCTCATGTTCACGAAAACGTGAAAAAATTTCATAGATATTTTGATAATTTAATTGTTTTGGCATTCTTTCTTGTGTCATTAAAATCTACTTTTGCCAAGTAAAGTATTTAATTTATCTGTAGCAAATTTTTTAATTTTATTTCAAAATAAAAAAATGAATAATTTATGCAAAAAAAAAGAACCTAGTAATTTAGAAATTAATGAAGAAGTTCTGAAGTTGTATTTAATAAATCACAATTCATTATACCAGGAAAATTACCCTAAAAATATAAAAATGATCTTAGAAACTTTGCCTAATACTACCCTTGAAATAAGATACGGATGGTTTGACAGTCCATATGGGCCAATGCTTTTATCATCAACAGAAAAGGGTATTTGTGGCCTAGCTTTTAAAAGTAACTTGAGTAAAGAAGAAACAAAATTAAATCTTTTTCAACATTGGCCAAATGCAAAATTTCACCAAAGTGACAAATTAATAACAAAGCATGCCTCCTCAGTACTAGAGCATAAAACCTCATTAAATATTCATATGATAGGACACCCATTTCAAACTAATGTGTGGAAAGCACTTCTCACAATTCCAATCGGAAAGGTAACAACTTATAGTGATGTTGCTTGTTACTTAAAAAATCCAAGAGCAGTCCGTGCAATTGCAAGCGCAATTGGCAAAAATCCAGTATGTTGGTTAATTCCATGCCACAGAGTTATAAGAAAATCAGGTGGGTTAGGCGGCTATCGATGGGGGTTAAATATTAAGAATAATCTTTTAGCTTCTGAATTTTAAAAATTATTATATATCTAGAAACTTTTTTAAAAAGTGATTAAAAAAGTGTAATTAGAAATTAGATGAAGGTAGATATTTTGCATAAATCATTACAAATAATAACTATCCTAACAATTAGTTCTTTCAGCTTATTAGCATGTACTGAAAACCCTTATAATGCAAAACAAGGAGCTATAATTGGTGCTACTGCAGGAGTAATGTCCGGCTTCCTAACAGGTGATGATAGTAACGGAACAATAAAAAGAGCAATAGCTGGCGCTGCATTGGGTGCAGCAATTGGAAATGAGCTTGATATCCAGGAAGAGGAACTTCGCAAGGATTTAGATGGTAGCGGTGCACTTATTAAAAATACAGGTGACCAATTAATAGTTACATTACCAGAAGCAATTACATTTGATATTGATAGTTCTGAGGTTAGATATTCCTTAGAGGACTCACTCGTAAGATTATCAACAAGTTTAAATAAATATCCAAACACAAATGTTGAAGTAATTGGACATACAGATAATGTAGGCGGTCAAGATTATAATCAGAAACTATCTACGCGCAGAGCCGAAAGTGTATCCTCTATTCTAGCCCAAAATGATGTTTCTAGATCACGTATTAAGGCTTATGGACGCGGTGAATTAGAGCCAAAAATGACAAATGAAACTTCAAAAGGACGCGCTTCAAATCGCAGAGTAGAAATTATTATTACACCTTTGGTTAATAAAAATGCAAAGTTACCAAATGTTGGCTTAAAATTATCTGTACGATTATAATTAAATGATTAGCTTGTTTATCTAAAGATATAGAATCTATCAATCTGGAGAATAGTATGCCATTTCAAAAAATTGAGCCCGATAGAGTTGCTGAATCTGTTATAACTCAAATTGAGCAATTAATTTTAAGGGGAATAATAAGACCTGGTGAACGTCTTCCATCAGAACGAGATCTTGCTGATCGATTAGGTGTTTCAAGGCCTTCTCTTAGAGAAGCCATTTCATCACTTCAAGAAAGAGGTCTACTCACTACAAAAGCAAATTCTGGTATATTTGTTGAGGAACTTTTAGGTGCTCCTTTCACACCATCGCTTACAGAGTTATTTTCGACACATGATGAAGCAGTTTTTGACTATATATCATTTAGAAGTGACTTGGAGGGTATGGCCGCTGAACGTGCTGCAAATTTAGGCTCAGAAACTGATCTGAAAGTTATTCAAGCCATCTTTGATAAAATGCAAATTGCCCATGATAATAAAAACTCTTCTGAAGAAGCATCTTTAGATGCGCAGTTTCATATGGCTATAATAGAGGCATCACATAATGTATTTCTATTGCACATGGTAAGATCAATGTTTGAAATGTTAAAAAGAGGTGTATTTTATAATCGCCAGATTATGTTTAGTAGAAATACAACACGCAGTGCACTTCTTGATCAACACAAGGCAATTTGTAATGCTATTCAAAATAGAAATGCAAAAGCGGCAAGAAAGGCCGTTGAAGATCACATGGGCTTTATTAAAACATGTATGCAAGAAGTAAAAAAAGCAGAAGCAAACGAAGAAATAGCCAAGCTTCGCCTCGATCATACTAATACCATTTAAATTTTTAATAAAAAAAACTCCACGTGTAATACAAATGGAGCTTTATAATTGTAATTAAATTATATGTTAATGAAATTTTCCATTAGCATCTTTAATAGCAGCTTCAATTAATTCATTTGCATGCGAAGTATTCATTCCCGAAGAAATAACATCTTTTGCTGCAGCAACTGCTACAGTGACAGCAGTATCTTTAACTTCTTTTATAGCGGCTGTTTGAGCAGAAATAATTTGGTCTTCAGCAGAAGCTAACCTGCGCTTAATTGAAGCTTTCAAATTTTCTTTAGCAACACTTGCAGCAATTTTTGCTTCCTCTTTTGCATTAGCAACTATTTGATCAGCTTGATTCTGAACTTCTTTTTGCTTGCGCTCATATTCAGCTAATATGCTTTGCGCTTCTTCCCTTAAAGATCTGGCTTCATCAAGTTCAGACTGAATACCTTTTGCTCTTTCATCCAACATTCCATTTAATTTTCCAGGAACTTTTAAATAGATAAGCAATCCTACAAATAGTAAAAATGCTAAAAGTACAACAAAATTAGTATTACTTAATGATATAAATGGGCCTGAAGCCGCAAATACTGGGTTTGCTAATGAAACTATAATTATTGATAAAATAATACGCATTAAATCAACCTTTCAATCTTGCAGCTACAGCTGCTTTAATTGTTTTTGTATCAGCAGCTTCTGGAAGAATAGCATCTACAATATTATTGGCTGTTACATTAGCAACTTCTTCAACAGATTGAACTGCACTATCTCTGATTGCGCTAATTGCCTTTTCAGACTCAACTGCTTTTGCAGAAATTTCTAAATCAGCTTTGGCTATAGCTTTATCAAGATCTTTTTGAATTTCAGATTTAGCTTCATTGACTATATCATTTGCTTTTGCACGAGCGTCAGCTAGTGCTTTGTTATAAGTATTTTCTGCCTCAATAGCAGATCTTTTCATTTCTTCGGCCTTATCAAGATCACGCTGAATAGCACCATGACGTTCTGATAAAACAGTGGCAATGCGAGGCAATGCTACTCGACTTAAAACAAGATATAAAACAACTAATGTTACAATTAACCAAAATATTTGATTTGGAAATGTACTAAAGTCTAACTGAGGCATGCCAGGTGCAGACTCCGCTGCATTTGCTGTACCTTCTATTTTATCAGCCATGTTGTTGCTCTCCAATTAGGTAAGCGAGTGAGGCAAACCTCACTCGCATAATTTAGTGCAAAAGAATTTGCACAAACTTTATTTGCTTAAACAGCAAACATTAGTAGAAGCGCTACTAGGAACGAAAAGATACCTAAAGCTTCAGCAAATGCGATACCAATAAACATTGTTGCTGTTTGACCTGTGGCTGCAGACGGGTTGCGTAATGCACCAGATAAAAAGTTGCCGACCACATGGCCCACACCAACGGCTGCGCCGCCCATGCCAGTACATGCTAGGCCTGCGCCGATATATGCGCCCATTTGTACGATGTCGCCTTCCATATTGAATCTCCTTACGATTAGTTTTTTAAGTTTGAGTTTAAGGTTAAGAGTAAATTAGTGATGAGGGTGCAATGCATCTTTTAGATACACGCAGGTTAAAATTGCGAAGACATAAGCCTGAATAAAGGCTACTAGAACTTCGAGTGCATAAATTGCAGTAATTGCAACAATGGCAAATGGTGAGATAGCAAGAACCGCGGCAAAAGCCGCAAAAACTTTTATAACTGCATGGCCAGCCATCATATTTCCCGCCAGACGAATAGAGTGGCTAAGTGGGCGTACGAAATAAGAAATTACTTCAATAAGAGCCAAAATTGGTCTCAGCGCCAAAGGTGCTGAACTAATCCAAAATACACTTAGAAAACCAAAACCATGTTTAACAAATCCCAGAATAGTGACTGATAAAAACACTCCCATTGCCAACACACCTGTTACGGCGATGTGCGATGTTGTGGTGAATGCCATCGGCAATAGGCCAAGGAAATTTGAGAACACAATAAACATAAATAATGTCATGATATGTGGAAAGTATCGCACGCCATCTTTACCAGCAACATCTTCAATCATCCGGTATATAAAGCCATATGCCAACTCACCTACAGATTGCATACGATTAGGTATCATCGCCCGACGTGATGTGCCCACCACCAGTAAAGCAAATATAGCAAGAAGTGTAAGCCCCATCCAAAGCGTGGCATTCGTAAAGCTGTACCAGTGAATTGGACCATCACCAAATAACGTTTTGATTTCGAACTGATCCATTGGATGGAAAACTAAGCCGTTACCTGCTTCTTCTTTTGCCACGTTAAAGTTCCTTCTTTTTTAACGATAAATTTTTAATCGTCATTATCATCTTTATTTTTTATTGATAGATCATCGCTATCAACAATTGTATCTTTCGTCTGAGCTTCCTCTGCAGATCGCATCATAGTGCGCACACCTGCAGCAAAGCCTAGAATTGTAAAAATGATCAAAAATAAAGGCATAGTGCCAAATAAATGATCCAATCCATATCCAATACCAAGTCCCATGAGCATCCCCACAACCAACTCAGTAACCATTCTCCATCCAAGCTGTGCACCTGAATAATGGTCTTCATGCTTAGTCTCTTTTTTCGAGACACTTTTTTTTGCATTTAACCTATCATTCAAATCAGAAAGACGTTTGGGGTCGATTTTATCAGCCATAAACACCTCACATAGAGACAAAGAACATCTTGCTGTGTAATAGATTGCAAGCAGGTTGGTGTCAACGAATTTACATACTTTATAAACGCATTTATCTTGTTGAAAAATAACGATTTTTTATAAATATTTTTCAAAGAAATTATTAATCAAAAGATTATAATCAAAAAAACCTGTGAATCTAATATTCAACCTTTTGGTTAAATAATGGACTGTATAAAATTATGTAAATGATTTAATACTATTTTATCAGCCAAATAATTGACCTTTGAATTCAATAAAAGATAAAAATTGCTATGGTATATAATCTTGATAAAATATTTGCAGCCCTTGCTGACTCCACACGCAGGGAAATATTAATTATGTTGTTAGAAGATGATATGGCTGTAACAGATGTTGCAGAACCTTTTAATATATCATTAGCTGCAATATCAAAACATTTACAGATCTTATCAAAGTCTGGATTGATTATTCAGGAAAAAAGAGGCCGAGTAAAATGGTGCAAACTACAAGTTAATGCAATGCGCGATGCATCTATTTGGATGGAGAGTTTTGGCCAACTAGAGCATATAAACTTTGACGCATTTGAAAATTTTCTTCATAAAGAAAAAATTTTAGAAAAATAATGACTTACTTTGGAAGAGATCCATCCAAGACATATCGTAGAATTTGTGACACCTGCAAAGATGAATTAACTACAGCTAATGCAGCTGCATCAATCTCTTTCAATGGATGTTGATGTTCATCTTGATGCATCACTATTAATGATTTACCCATAGCATAAGCTTGCCCAGCATCAAAAGCAGCATTCCATTGTTTGTATTTTTCTCCAAACCTAACAACAACAATATCAGCATCTTCAATAGCTTTACGGGTTCTTATTGCATTTAGCTTTGCACCCTTATTATCATGCCAAAATTTACTTGTTTCAGCACCCATTATAGCTACACCGCAATCATCTGATGAACTATGATTTGTCACAGGAGCTGTGAACTCTATATCTAAATCTTTGCAACCTTGAGCAATATCTTCACGCCAATTTGTGTGAATTTCTCCTGCTAAATAAACCTTCAAACCCATCTTATCCTCTTAAAACCCCACCAGTTGCTTTTGATACTTTTTCAATAATTTTTTCTGATACAGATTCAATGTCCTTATCTGTTAAAGTGGCAGATATTGGTTGTAACTTTACTGTGATTGCAACGGATTTTTTATCTAAACCCATCTGCCCTTCAGCTTTATCACCATTAAATACGTCAAAAACAAAGGCATCCGATATAAGTGATTTATCAGCACCTTTTGCAGCATTTAAAATACTCAACGCTTCAACCTTATTATCTACAACAAAAGCAAAATCTCTATCAACTGCTTGGAAATCGCTTGTTTTTAATGCTGCTCTTGTTGTTGATTTTTTCTTTGGAAGCGGGGGGTTTTGTAAATGAATAGCGAACGCAACCGCAGGACCTTTGACATTAAATGCATCCACAATTTTAGGATGTAATTCACCAAATGCACACATAATGTTTTTTGGTCCAAGGGAAAGTTTCCCAGAGCGCCCTGGGTGCCACCAAGATTTAGCACCTCTCAATACCATTAATTTATCAGGCGCACCTATTGCAGACAAAACTGCTTCTGCATCCGCCTTTGCATCAAAAGCATCAACTGGTCGCCGCACACCAAAAGCATCGCGAGGCCCAGTATGGCCCACAAGTAAACCTGAAGCTAATAGTTCCTGTTCTTCAGGTTCACCACCATGAAAGACTGGCCCTACTTCAAATAATGCCATATCCATAACGCCTCTTGCTTGATTTCTCTGGACTGCTTGCAATAGGCCTGGAAGTAAAGATGGTCGCATGTGGCTCATTTCAGATGAAATTGGATTACCTATCATAACCGCATCAGCCCCACCGCCAAAGCGCTCAGCAGATTTTCTATCAATAAATGAATAAGTAACACATTCATTATATCCTAGAGCGGCTATAGTTCGACGCGCCATGGCTTCTCGACGCTGCATTGGTGTTAGAATTGGCTTTGGTACACCTTCAGATAATTGCGGTAAAGGAACACCCACAAGTTTTGTAAGTGACGCAACACGTGCAACTTCTTCAACAAGATCAGCAGAACCAAGAACATCAGGACGCCAGCTTGGAACATGCGCCTGATCCCCCTCAACAATAAAACCTAAATCTGTTAAATATTTAATTTGGTCTTTCGAAGCAATTTCCATTCCAACAAGTGATTTTACCCTATTAGTATCAAGTGTATATGATCTTGAAACATCAGGAACTGATCCCGCTACAATAAGTTCAGAAGCATCTCCACCCGCAAATTTTTGTATCAGTGAAACAGCGTGATCACATCCACTAATTGTAAATGATGGATCTACACCTCTTTCAAACCTATACCTTGCGTCAGAATTAATCTTAAGTTTACGTCCAGTAATAGCAATTTTATTTGGATTCCAGTATGCACTTTCAACAAAAACATTTACTGTATTTTCATCACAACCAGTCTCAAGACCACCCATAATACCAGCTATACTTTCCACACCATTATTATCTGAAATAACCATCATATCTTTTTGTAAATGATATTCCTTATCATCTAATGCTATAATCTTTTCATCACCTTTTGCATAATGAACCCGTAAATTCCCAGAAACCTTATCCATATCAAAAACATGAAGAGGGCGGTTACGGTCATAGGTGTAATAGTTAGTGATATCTACTAATAATGAAATTGGCCGTAAGCCAATTGCGCGTAAAGCAGACTGAAGCCAATCAGGACTTGGCCCATTTTTGACACCTTTTATTTCTCGCCCAACAAATAATGGGCAACCATCTAATGCATTGGGGTCAATACTTACCTCTAAACTAGATTTAAATTTTTCATCAATTTGCGTTACTAAATCACGATTAATTAATTCTCCAATACCTCGTGCTGCTAGATCCCTTGCTATTCCCCTTACACCTAATGCATCAGGCCGGTTTGGAGTTATTGCTATTTCAATAACTGGATCAACACTTTCTGGACGGTGTTTCTTTAGATAATCAACAAATTTCGAACCAACTTCTGGATTCCCATCTAATTCAATAATACCGTCATGTTCATCTGATAATTCCATTTCACGTTCTGAGGCCATCATACCAAATGACTCAATTCCACGAATTTTCCCAACACCAATTGTGATATCCAATCCAGGAACGTAAACACCAGGCTTTGCCACAACAACGTGTATGCCTTCTCTAGCATTAGGCGCACCACAGATAATCTGAAGCTCACCTTCATCAGTATCTACTTTGCAAACTCGAAGTTTGTCTGCATCTGGGTGCTTTTCAGCATTTGATACATACCCGATAGTGAAATCTTCCAACTTGTCTAATGGGTTCTCAATACCTTCGACCTCAAGCCCAAGATCAGTCAAAGCATAAGCGATATCGTCAAGTGACGCATCAGTTTTAAGATGTTCTTTTAACCAAGATAATGTAAATTTCATAAGTCTACCATATTAAGAATTTTATTTCAGATGATTAGTAAAGGCGAATTTCTAATTTAAGTTGCCAATGACGGGTTAGTCTTCATTTCGTTTGTTTAAAACTGCAGGATAAACAACCAAAGCCAAGCCAATTGTGAAGATCCAAAAGCTTACAAATATACTAAAAAATATTTTACCAAAAAATACTCCAGACAAAATATTGAGTATTACAATTGTAAAAAGTCCAAACCCAAGCTTTTGAGCAATATTTAAGATTTTTTCCACTCTAAATGCCTTTATATGAATTAATTTTATTTGTTTATATTATAAATTTTTAGCGACTAATACCATCATGTAGATTTGGCATATCTAAACTTGCAAATCCATAATGGCGCAACCAACGTAAATCACTATCAAAAAACGCTCTAAGATCTGGGATACCATATTTTAGCATAGCCAAACGGTCGATACCCATTCCAAACGCAAAACCTTGATATTTTTCTATATCTACCCCTCCTGCATGCAATACTTTCGGGTGTACCATTCCAGAACCAAGTATTTCCATCCAATCATCACCTTCACCAATTTTCAATTGGCCACCTACCCATGAACACCGTATATCGACCTCAGCACTTGGTTCAGTAAAAGGGAAGTGAGACGCCCTAAAACGCAATTCGATATCATCAACATTGAAAAATGCTCGGCAAAATTCTTCAAGTGTCCATTTTAAATTTGCCATTGATATATTTTCATCAATACACATTCCCTCATATTGATGAAACATTGGCGTATGTGTTTGATCATAATCCGCTCGATAAACTCGGCCTGGACATATGATCCTACAAGGCGCTCCATTTTCTTCTAGATGACGTATTTGAACTGGACTTGTATGTGTTCGTAAGACATTAGGCGCACGATCATCATTTTCATTTCGATACATATAAAATGTATCATGCTCCTGACGCGCAGGATGTTCTGGCGCTATATTTAAAGCATCAAAGTTATAATAATCATTTTCAATCTGTGGACCTTCTGCAACTGAAAACCCTAAGGATGCAAATATTGCAATAATTTCTTCTGTTACTTGAGAAATTGGGTGGAGTGACCCTCGACGCCGAGGCCGCCCCGCCATCGACACATCAAGCCATTCATTTTGTAACCTATCATTCAAAGCTGCATCTGAAAGCGCTACTTTCTTCGCTAATAATGCAGAATTAATCTCATCTTTTAGCGCATTTAAAGCAGGACCAGCTATTTTACGTTCTTCTGGTGACATTTTACCAAGTTCGCGCATTTTCAAACTAACTTCACCTTTTTTACCAACAGCCGCTACACGCAAATCTTCTAAAGATGTCTCATCGACTGCCTCTGAAACAGCATTTAAATATTTGGATTTTAAAGCGTTTAAAGCTTCCATGGTAATGTCCTTTTTGTTGATTAATGAATTATCACAACAACACACAGATGCAAGCTTAGCATGTGTAAATTATATCTAAACATTGTTTAAACATGCAAACTTATAAATATTTATATTTCTCATATGAATATTATTATCACTAATGGATACATGATCAGTGAGTAACAGAATATAATAAAAATTAATTGCAATAATTTTAACAAAAAAGCCCCACACAAAATGTAGGGCTTTCAAATCATTGAGTGCTTTTTTTAAAGAGCAGCTTTAGCTTGCTCAACTATTGCACCGAATGCTTCAGGTTCATGAACTGCTAGATCAGCCAAAACTTTACGATCGACTTCAATACCAGCTTTTTGAACTCCATTAATGAAGCGGCTGTATGTTAATGATTCATCGTTTAAACGCACCGCTGCGTTAATTCGTTGAATCCAAAGTGCTCTAAAGTTCCTTTTACGGTTCTTGCGATCACGTGTTGCATATTGATTCGCTTTATCTACAGCTTGGGTAGCAGTACGGAATGCATTCTTACGTGCTCCATAATAACCTTTAGCGGCCTTAATGACCTTTTTGTGACGAGCGTGTGTAACTTTACCAGATGTAACTCTTGCCATTGTTCAAATCTCCTATCAGCGCGCGTAAGGCATGTATTTTTTAACGATCGTAGCATCTGCAGCTGACAATGTGGTAGTACCACGAGCATTGCGCAAAAACTTGTTAGAACGTTTAATCATACCATGGCGTTTACCGGCTTGACCGGATTTGACTTTACCAGAGGCAGTCATCTTGAAGCGCTTTTTAGCGCCCGATTTAGTCTTCATTTTGGGCATTTCCATCTCCTTTTGAGTTGGTTAACACACCACTCGGCATACCCTTTTAGCCGGTAGTGTTTCTCAGTACGCGCTTTTATGACTCAAAATTAATAAATGCAAGCCCTAGTCTGAGATAAAGAATATTTATTTTTCATAAATATTATAACTATGCTTATCTAAGATTCTAATGCCGTAATAATTTTTTCATCTACTGAAGCTACTCGTATAATATTTGTTGAACCAGCCGTATTAAATGGCACACCAGCAGTCACAACTATTTTATCATTATCCACTGCAAATTCATAACTTCTTGCTGCACGAGCTGCGCTGATAACTGCATGTTTAAACCTTGTTACCTCTCCAGTAACAACACAATGCAATCCCCATACTAAACCCAATCTCCTGGCGACTACCGGAAGTGACGTTAATGCAATAATTGGAACCTTTGGCCTTTCTCGAGATGCTAAAATCGCAGTAGTGCCAGACGATGTAAAACAACAAATTGCTTTAACATCGGTCGTTTCAGCAATTTCACGTGCAGCTGCAGTAATTGCATCGGCGACTTTACTTCGGGCAGTACTTCGTGAAGCCTCTATACCTGTTCTATATGTTTGGTCTCTTTCGACCTCTACCGCCACAGCATTCATAGTTCTCACTGCTTCAACTGGATAGCTCCCAGCAGCAGACTCAGCAGATAACATAACAGCATCAGCACCTTCATAAATTGCAGTTGCTACATCTGAGACTTCCGCTCTAGTAGGAACTGGACTTTCAATCATACTTTCCATCATCTGAGTGGCTACGATTACTGGTTTTCCTGCATCACGGCATGAAGTAACCAGACGTTTTTGAATTGGAGGCACATCTTGAACTGGGAGCTCAACGCCAAGATCACCTCGTGCCACCATAATCCCATCAGAAACAGCAAGAATTTTATCAAAAGCATTTACAGCCGCAGGTTTTTCAATTTTCGATAATATTGCAGCTCGCCCCTTAGAAAGAATGCGCGCTTCTTCTACATCTTCTGGTCGTTGGACAAATGATAAAGCCAACCAATCTACACCTAACTGGCAAGAAAACTCTAAATCTTTTCGATCTTTTTCAGATAAAGCTGCCAAGGGCAAAATAACATCTGGAACATTAACTCCCTTACGATTTGATATCTCACCACCAACCATAACCTCACAATTAGCAAAATCATTACCACAATCTAAAACTTTTACGCGTAATTTTCCATCATTTATTAATAATGTAGATCCAACCTTTAAAGCTGCAAATATTTCCTCGTGAGGTAAACAAACTCTGTTTTGATCACCTTCTGCCTGATCTAAATCAAAACGAAAAGTTGACCCAACTTCTAATGTTTCTTTACCATTAAGAAATGATCCACATCTAAGTTTTGGCCCCTGCAAATCTGCTAAAATGCAGATTGGTCTCCCAACATCACGCTCGATATCGCGTATCATTTGATATCGATCTCGCATTTCACTGTGAGTTCCATGACTCATATTTAAGCGAAAGACATCAACACCTTCTTCAAATAACGTTTTAATCATCTCATAAGTATCTGAAGCGGGACCTAAAGTGGCAACAATCTTAACATTTCGATTTCTTCTCACTATAATTCCCCTTAGAAAATGTCTTTATTTTAAAATTTATGTCGTTTTTTTATAATTCAAATAAATACCTCACAAGAAAAAAACAACCGCAAACTAATATATATAATATTTAATAATTATTAATTTTTATGTATTTAAAAAATTGGTATAAAAATAATCAGAATAATCATTACAAATATATCTAAGTATTTAAAATTTAGCGAAAAGAATAAATTATGGACTTACAAACACAAACAGAAATTGAAGCAGCTGCGTTTAGAGCTCTAAGAGACCACTTAGCAAAAAGAACAGATGTTCAAAATATTGATATGATGAACTTAGCAGGCTTTTGCAGAAACTGTTTATCAAGATGGTATCAAGAAGCAGCCGAAAAAAACGGAATTTCAGTATCTAAAGATAATGCACGTGAATTATTTTATGGTATGCCATTTAGTGAGTGGAAAAATAGGTACCAGACTGATGCAAATGATCAACAAAAAGCATCATTCAGAGCAAATCATGAATAATGTAAATTAAAGGCTGAGTTAAATTATAATTCAGCCAGATAATAAATTTATATTGCTGTTTTTAGTGTTTCTTCTAAATAAATTTCTCTAAGTCTTGCTGCAATTTTTCCAGGTTTTCCTGTTCCAACATCGACACCATCAATATTCACCACAGGCATCACAAATGTTGATGCTGAAGTAATAAACGCTTCGTCGGCATTCTTGGCTTCTTCTACTGAAAAATTTCGTTCTTCAACAGTCATTTGTGCTTCATTCGCAAAACGCAAAACAGCTGCACGGGTAATACCATGCAATATATCATTTGATAATTCCCTTGTGATTATAGAGCCATCTTTAACTATATATGCATTATTAGATGTTCCTTCAGTAACCATACCGTCCTCGACCATCCAAGCATCATCCGCACCTTGAGACTTGGCAATCATTTTACCCATGGATGGATATAATAGTTGAACAGTTTTAATATCACGACGGCCCCACCGCTCATCAGGAATTGATATTACTTTCATACCAATCTTGGCTTTTGGGTTTTGAACCATATTAGAGTTAGATTGTGTAAATAACACAATTGTTGGCTTAACTTCTTTTGGGTCAGGAAATACAAAATCGCGGTCGTTCGGAGAACCCCGGGTTATCTGCAAATATATCATTCCCTCATTCAAATTATTTTCTACAATCAGCTGCCTATGAACTTCTAAAAGATCTTCTTTTGAAATTGCTGATTCCATCATTAATTCTTTCATTGAACGCTCTAATCGAACAGCATGACCATCGAAATCAATCAACTTTCCATCGATAACTGATGTAACTTCGTATACCCCATCAGCCATCAAAAAGCCCCGATCAAATATTGAAACTTTTGCTTCGTTTTCGTTTAAAAATTCACCATTTAAATATACAACTCTTGACATAACTATCCCCATAATTCTGGCTGCGCAGGGTGTACCCCGTCAGCATCATAAAATAATTTATGGTTACGATCTTCACTTAGCAAAAGTGGCCCATCAAGATCAACAACCGAAACTTCTTGTCCAACTAATACAGCAGGCGCCATAGCCAAAGATGAGCCAACCATACATCCAACCATCACATCAAAACCCATTGTTAAAGCTGCTTGCTTTAAATCTAGAGCTTCAGTCAAGCCACCAGTTTTATCTAATTTGATATTCACCATATCATATTTTCCAACTAAGTTATTTAAGCTGGCTCGATCATGACAACTTTCATCAGCACATACAGGTAAAATTCTTTTCAAGTCTAACAGAACATTATCTTCACCAGCTGGAAAAGGCTGTTCAACCATTTCAACACCAAGATCTAATAAAGTTGGTGCTAAACTTTCATACAAAGCAGGTGTCCATCCTTCATTTGCATCAACTATAATTCGTGATGATAATGCCCCAGCTCGAACTGCTCGTATTCTTTCAATGTCATCATTTCCTCCACCAAGTTTCGTTTTTAAAAGTGGGCGAAATGAATTTTTAGCTGCCTGTGCATTCATTTTTTCTGGACTATCTAAAGACAATGTATAAGCAGTTTTTATTGCTTTGGGTTTAATCAAGCCAGCTAATTTCCAAACTGGCAATCCTGCTTCCTTAGCTTCCAAATCCCAAAGGGCACAATCAACAGCATTTCGCGCTGCACCTGCTGGTAAAATATTACGAAGCATTTCTCTATCAAAATCTTTTGGAAGTTCTCCAATTTGTTGACTTACAGATGCCATGGTTTCGCCGTATCGAGCATACGGAACGCATTCACCCATGCCATGACAATCACCTCTTGTAATGACAACAGTCAAGACATCTGCTTGTGTACGAGAACCTCGTGAAATTGTAAAAACTTGAGCTAATTTAAAACTATTAAATTCAATAGAAATTTTCATTTATAATTCAACAAGCTTCTAATGCATCAACTAAACGAGAAGCGCCATGACGGAATGGATCAACGGCTGGAATACCCATTCGTTGCTCTGTAGATTTCAAGTATTCATTAGCTTCATCTTCACTTAGATGTTGAGTATTAACTGATATACCAACTACTTTAACAGCTGGATTGACAATTTTAGCCATAATTAGTGCAGTGTCGCGTAAGTCATCTAAACTTGGCAACTTAAAGTCTGGCAAACCACGCATGTGTTCTCGTGTTGGCTCATGACATAAAATCAAAGCGTCAGGCTGACCACCGTGAATTAAAGCCATTGTAACACCTGAATAAGAAGCATGATATAAACTACCTTGCCCTTCAATTAAGTCCCAATGATCTGCGTCGTTATTAGGTGTTAAATGTTCCACTGAGCCTGCCATAAAATCTGCAATAACAGCATCCAATGGAACACCATTTCCGGTAATTAAAATTCCAGTCTGTCCAGTTGATCTAAATGTAGCTTTCATGTTTCGGCTATGCATTTCCTTTTCAATTGCCAAACCGGTATACATTTTTCCAACAGAACAATCTGTACCCACAGCCAAACAACGTTTACCTGATCGCTTAGTGCCAGCAGCAATAGGATACGCTTCAGTCGGTATGCGCACATCAAATAGATTTCGGCCCAATTCTTCAGCCTTATCCACTAAAATCTTCTCATCTTTTAATAAATTATGTAAACCTGAAGCGATATCCAGACCAGCTTCAAGAGCTTCTATTAATTTAGCTTTCCATTCAGATGAAATTACGCCACCTCGATTTGCCACACCAATTACTAGTGTTTTTGCACCCGCATCAACAGCTTGCTCAAAAGTCATATCATTCAAACCTAAATCAGCATTACAGCCATCCATTCGGTACTGTCCTACACTTAAATCTGGGCGCCAATCTTTAATGCCTTGGGCAACTTTAGCAGCCAATCCATCAGCTGCGTCTCCAAGAAACAACAAATAAGGGGATTTAATCATAATTCATCTCACTTCTAATATTCAAATTACTATTGCCATTAATTCAATCTTATTAAATTGCTAAAATTAACATTTAAAGCAGTTTATTCGAAGATACTTCGATAATTTTAATAATATTAGTAAAATCTTCAAACCTTAGATAAAATAAGAATATTTTTCTTGTAAATTAAATTATTAATAGTCTTCTTAAGTATTATGATCTTCAATCAAATTCACTCCTACAACTGGCCGAAGCACATGGGGAATATTTGGATCATATAGGGCACTATCAACAAAATCATGACTTGCCGCCAATGCAGGGCCAACCATTATTAAAGCCGTTCGAGTAATTTTTTCTTTACGAATTTTTTTACGTATATCACTAAGTGTTCCTCTTATAATTAATTGATCTGGCCAACCAACTCGATAACCAACTACAACGGGACAATCTTCCCCATAATGAGGGATTAATTGTCTTTCTATTTCACGCATATTTCTTACGGCTAAATGTATAGCTAAAGTTGCTCCTGTTTTTCCAAAATTATTTAATGTTTCGTTTTCAGGCATTGAGGTTGATTGCATCGACATTCGAGTCAAAACAATTGATTGTGCAATTTCTGGTATAGTTAATTCTTGCCCCATTTCAGCAGCCATAGCAGCATATGCTGGCACACCTGGTATTATTTTATATGGAATATTGTCAGCTTTAAGACGTCGAATTTGTTCTGCGATTGCGCCATATAAAGAGGGATCTCCAGAATGCACACGAGCAACGTCTTGACCCAGTAGATGAGCTTTTTTGATATCTGCATGTGTATCATCTAAAGTCATCACTGCTGTATCTTTTACAATTGCATCCACAGGAGCACATGCAACAACAGCCTCAGGAACAAGTGAGCCCGCAAATAAACATACTGGGCATTTTTCAATTAATGCCTTTGCTTTTAAAGTTATTAAATCAGGATCACCAGGACCCGCTCCTATAAAATAAACAGTCATGATAAATCACCATCAATTTTGCGTGCATAACCACGTGGTGTAAACATCCTCGCTCCCTCACCTAAATTTGCCAAGCGTGAATTACTTGAACCTATTAAAACAACAGTCAACATGTCTACTTCATCGACTTCTAATTCATCCAAGCGTCGATACCTAACTTCTTCTTCTGGACGACCCAAAGAAGACGCCAACATTACAGGTGTGTCATTAGGGCGATATTTTAATAAAATTTCGCGTGCCTCCGCTAATAATGTTCTTCGAGTTTTAGATACCGGGTTATAAAAAGCTATCACGAAATCACCTTCGGCAGCCGCGTGTAAGCGCCTAATAATATCTTCTCTTGGTGTTAACAAATCTGACAAACTTATAGTACAAAAATCATGCCCTAAAGGAGCGCCTGCTCTTGCTGCCGCTCCCTGTAATGCTGATACACCTGGAGTACATTGAACCTCAATTCTTTTTGCTGCATCAGATACTCCCATTTCATTTTCATTGCGATCTAACAATTCAAAAACCAATGCACCCATTGCATAAATTCCAGCGTCACCTGAACAAATAAGTGCTACATTTTTTCCTTTCCCAGCCTCTTCTAGGGCATATCTACAACGCGCTTCTTCACCACCCAAAGGAAAGTCCGACCGTTTTTTTCCAATAGCCAACGGCCCTAAAATATCAATATACAGCCCATATCCAACTAACTCTTCAGCTTCAGAAATTAATGCTGAAGCCTCAGGAGTTCGCCAAGAATGTTGCCCAGGACCAATTCCAACAATAGATAGCTTTCCTCTAGATCGGCCATTCATTTCAGTAATTATATTCTCTGATTTGGCGATGGCGCATGTTGCATTCATAGTTTTTTTCTTTTCTACTACAAGACTACCACCACTAAGTGCTATTGCCGCTGCTTCTGAAACACCATGGCAACCTACTTCTGTGAAAACAACTTCAGATGGATTGGCTAATTTAGGAGTTAAAGACTCTAATTCATTTGCTTCAAACAATCTAAATGGAACACCCAATCGTAACGCAGTTTCTATTATTGCTGGCTCATCGCCTTTAAGATCTAAAGAACCCACGCTAGAAATTGATCCAGCCGCAATGTTAGCTTCTTCCATACATTTTGAAACTAAATTCCACATTTCATCTACTGAACATCCTCGTGCACACCCTAAGCCCAGAGCATATTTTTGAGGATGGTAAACTAAGGTCATTTCATCACCTACCATTGGTGTCTCAGATACAGCCAAAGTAATTTCAGCAGCTGAAGAACTATGGATGTCAAAAATATTTTCACCCAAAATACGAACACTGGAACCATTTAGAAGAGATGCCATCACAGGTTTTGCATCTTTAAAATTCTGCAGTCTATACCCAAGTGGTGGTTCATCCAAAGCCACACCCATAGCTATATCACCTGCAGTTGTAATTGATGCATGAGCTTCTAGGCCGATAGCAATTTGCCTCGCTAGCCTATTTGCTCCACGATGCCCACCCAATAATGGTATCACTGTTGATCCATCATCAGGGACTGCAACCACTGGGGGCTCATTGAGCTTATCAACCAACAATGGAGCAACACCTCTAACCAATATTCCAGCCGCGCACACACCAACTATTGGTGTTCCTGAACTAAATAAAACCCGAATATGATCTAAGGCATTTTCAAATGTAGCGTCCACATCAACAACACGCCCTTCTCTGCCATGTATTTGAGAACCTAATATATCTGCAATCTTTCGCGCAATTTTATAACCTGATTGAGAGAGGCATAAAACAACAGGGTTTAAAGCCATGGGTCATTTCCTTTAGTCACTAATATCATTGAAAAGTATGGTGCTTTTTTGGGGGCATCAGATAAAGGCAAGACTAATTGATTTGGAAGAGTAGCCCTTTCTATATAGTGCGCATATTTCGTAAGATTCAATTTCTCTAAAACCCTACAGATTTTTGGCAAATGCCTACCAACTTTCATAATTGCAATAGCTTCAGATCCAGCTATGCGTTGTTCCAATAAAGCCTCATCAATAGGTCCAGGAATAATAGTTAAAACTTCATTTCGCGCAGAAAGTGGCGATGCGATTGAAGCAGCACATGCAGTTACAGATGTAACCCCAGGCACTATTTCACATTTAAATTTTTCACTTAATCTCGAGAATAGATACATAAAGGATCCATAAAAAAATGGATCACCCTCACATAAAACTACTACATCTTTTCCTTCATCTAGTTTCTCTGCTATCGCTAAAGCACCCAAATCATAAGCCGTTTGTGCAGGCTTTCGCTCAACTGACATAGGTATATTTACAATGATTTCTTCCACATCACCTTTGATAGCATCTGAAGCGATTGATCTAGCAAAACTTTCACTACCTTCTAAAGCTGGGTAAGCTATTACTTTTGCATTAGATATCAAACGATAAGCTTTAAGTGTCATTAGTTCTGGGTCTCCAGGGCCTAGGCCAACCCCATACAATACACCACTCATCGTTTAACTAAACTCCACTGAGTTACAGGCATAGAGGGTTTCCAGCCTGTAACTTTACCAATTTCATCTGCTCGACTCACTTGAATACGAACAAGGTCACCTTTATATTTTGAATATAATTTTAAAAGGATTTGCTCGGTTTCCAAAGTTACTGCATTAACAACCAAACGCCCTAAAGGTCGTAAAGCCACCCAACAAGCTTCAAAAGTTGCTATACTCAAACCCCCTCCAATGAAAATTGCGTCTGGAGATTCTAGATTATTAAGTGCATTTGGTGCATATCCATCAATTAATTCAAGTTTGGGAACACCTAATGCGAGAGCATTGTTAGCTGCATATGTCCTTCGATCTGCTCGAGGCTCAATACCAATTGCTCTTGAATATCTTGCTGCTCTCATCCATTCAACTGCGACTGACCCACAGCCACAACCTACATCCCACAATAAAGCACCTCGCATTGGCATTAATTTAGCCACAGATGTCGCTCTTATTTCTTGCTTTGTCATTGTCCCATCGCCTTGAAACAACTCATCTGACAATCCTGGAACTCTTGGCAACATAGCTGCATCTGGTGCAGCTATGCACTCAACAGCAAGCGTATTGAATGCTGGGACTTCTTCTTGCCAGGTCTCTGCTTTACCATCAAATCTAGCTTCATCTTTACCACCCATAGAGGCAAATACAGTTAATTTTGACTCTCCAAATCCACGCTGCGTTAAAAATCCAGCAATTTGTTTTGGTGTTTCAGCTCCAGTAGTTAAAATTAATAACCTTTGATTAGGCTGAATAAATGCAATCATTTGTTCTACTGGTCGCCCATGAACGGTAAGAGTTTCTAAATCTGCCATTGACCATCCCATCCGAGCTGAGGCTAATTGAAAAGCTCCAACTTGTGGATGATAGGAAATTTCTGAAGGATCTATTTCACGCCCTATTCTTGCTCCCACGGAATACCAAAGTGGGTCACCTGTAGCTAATACTACTACTCTTTTTCCAGCTTTTGATTTTAATATTTCAATTAATGCATCAAAAGGGCTAGGCCAAGAAATTCTTTCTGCATCAATATTGACTAAATTTTGATGCCTTGATCCACCAACTATAATTTCAGCAGCCTCTACAACTGCCCGAGTAACTGGAGTTAGACCTTCAATTCCTTCTTCTCCAATACCTACGATATGTAACCATGCAGTCATGACGATATCTCCGGCAATCCAGCCGATAATGCATTTACTGCCGCAGACGCAATTGCAGAACCACCTCTACGTCCACGAAGCGCAA
The DNA here is from genome assembly GCA_900197625.1 of Rhodobacteraceae bacterium Water-Bin34. Lineage (GTDB taxonomy): Bacteria > Pseudomonadota > Alphaproteobacteria > Rhodobacterales > Rhodobacteraceae > Amylibacter. Next base: position 24,506 of record FZLS01000015.1, read on the forward strand.
TAAATTCACAGTTGCGTGGAGAAGCGGCAAGTGCAGCCTTACTTTCAGCTGCACCCACAAAGCCAACAGGGAAGCCAAGAATACATGCTGGTTTTGGGAATCCTTGATCAAGCAACTCGAGAAGATGAAAAAGTGCAGTTGGCGCATTACCTATTGCTACTATAGACCCTTTTATATGTGGCTCCCATAATTCTACTGCAGCAGCAGATCTTGTATTTCCAATACTATTTGCTAATTCTGGTACATTTGCCTCGTTGAGAGTAACAATTACTTTGTTATTTGCAGGCAGATAGCGTCGTATAATTCCAGCACCTACCATTTCACAATCACATAATATTGGAGCACCTTTTGCCAGAGCAAGAGAGCCCGCATTAGCTGCGTTAGCTGAATATGCAATTCTATCAGCAACTTCAGTCATGCCACAAGCATGTATCAACCTAATAACTACAGACTGCATTTCAGGAGAAAACCTCTCAAGATTTGCTTCTTTTTTTACTGTAGCAAAGCTTGCTGCATATATTAATTTTGGATTACGCTCATATGGTATCAATTGTCTAATCACTTCTTTCGTGCAGACTCAGGGCCCAATGGATGTTTTGCTTGAGGATATTCAGGATGAGAGTGGTCATGATGGTGGTGCCCATGATCATCATGGTGGTGATGGTGATGATGGTGATTCATATCAAGTCTGCATTCTCCTGTGCAAAAAGTATCACACAATTTACAATCCTCTACATTTGATCCAGGCGCAGATGCGCCTTGACCCTCGACATGATGATGATGACTCTCTTGTACAGATCCAACTTCAGACTCAAACCCTAAGACTTGCGTTCTATATTTGCAGAGTGCACAATTTGGTGGTGGCACTTCACCAACCTGTTCAGTTATTCGTTCGGCAAATGTTTCTAGCACTTTTGGGTGATCACCTAAGTATCCTGCTTTTACAAATTGAATATTTAGATATTTCTCAGCACATTTATCTGTGAAGCCATATATGCGGTCTATTAATATGCCACTAAATAAAAAATATGGGAAAACTATTACTCTTTTATATCCTAGCTTTGATACATGATCTAAGCATGGCTCGACTAATGGAAATGTAACACCAGAATAGCCAACTTCACACCAGCCAAAACCCATACCTTCCCATAACATTCGTGCCACTTTTGACACATTAGAATTTGCATCAGGATCTGAAGCACCCCTTCCAATAACAACTAAAGCAGTATCATGTAATGCCATTTCTCCATATTCAAGATTTGCAACATCAACAGCATCTTGAATACGGCCAGCGGCGGCAGCAACCATTTTTGGATCAACACCTAATTCTCTACCATAATTGACATCAATATTATGTTTAGCCGCATAAGTATTAAGAACTGTTGGGATATCATTCTTAGAGTGCATGGCTGCAAATAACATTCCAGGTACAGCAAGTATTTTGTCACAATCATTTTTACGTAATCTGTCTAAACCATCTCTAATAAGTGGATTAGCAAATTCTAAATATCCATACTCCATATCCCACTCAGGAGGTAAATACGGGGGCAATTTCTCAGCCAATGTTGCAAATTCATCTACAGCTGATTGACTACGTGAGCCATGGCCACAAATCATAACACCAATTTTATTTACCATAATTTATGTTTCCTGTATTTCTTCTTCAATTTCTTCATAAGCTTCGTCATCATTAGATGAATCCTCAGAATTTTCACGAAGTCCCCAAGCAGCAGCAGCAGCAGCAGCAGCAGCGGCGGCCATTCCAATCCAATGACTATGTCCTGCTAATTCAGGCAGATGACCCCAATGAGCAAATGCTGGTAGTGGAAACAAATATAATAAAATTGCTAAAAAACGCATGGTACTTCCTTAATCATAGTTGGGCGAAAAGTTGGCAATTTGCCTGACGATGTTGGCATCAGTTCCCAAATTGGGTCAACCATATACAACACATCTTTCCGGCCCTCTGGGGCTTCGTCAAATAACGTATAGAACAGCAGTAAAATAGGCGCAACAGATTCGCGCCGGACTGTTATATGAAACCGACTTTTTATTGTTTCCTTTACGTACATAATAAGTTGCAAGGCTTTTAATTGAATCAAGTGAAAATTGTTTGCTAAATAGATTAAAAAATAAAAAAGGGATTTGTTATGGGTTTGCTGGTGGATGGAGAATGGGTCGACAAATGGTATGATACTAAAGCAAGCGGTGGAAAATTTGTACGACAAGAAGCTGGGTTTCGTAATTGGATAACAAAAGATGGTTCAGCTGGTATCAGTGGTAATGATGGATACAGAGCTGAAAGTGGTCGATACCATTTATATGTTTCATTAGCATGCCCATGGGCGCACAGAACTCTAATTTTTCGAACACTTAAAGATTTACAAAAGCATATTTCTGTAGATGTAGTTCACCCAGATATGCTGAATGAAGGATGGACTTTTGAGCAGCGCGGAGCAGCTAAAGGGGATAGTTTGTTTCAATCCAAATTTGCTCATGAAATTTATACTCGAGCCAATCCAACAGCAAATACTCGAGTAACAGTGCCTATCTTATGGGATAAAAAAACCAATACAATTGTATCAAATGAATCTTCAGAGATTATTCGCATGTTTAATTCTGCATTCGACCATATTACTGGAAATAATATTGATTTTTGGCCAATTAATATGCGAAATGAAATAGAAGAGGTTAATGCCAAAATATATTCAGAAATAAATAATGGCGTCTACAAAGCAGGCTTTGCGACTACACAAACTGCATATGATAATGCTGTAAACATTTTATTTGATGGCCTTGATTGGGTTGAAAACAGATTGCAAGATAACAGGTATCTTTTAGGGGATACTTTAACAGAAGCAGATTGGCGTTTATTTACGTCTCTGGTTCGCTTCGATAGCGTGTATGTCTTGCATTTTAAATGCAATCGTAAACGTATTATAGATTATCATAATATCTGGAATTATGTTCGTGAACTTTATCAGTATAATGGGATAAAAGAGACTGTAGACTTTGACCATATTGTACGACATTATCATTATAGTCACGAAACTATAAATCCAAATAGAATTATTCCAACAAACCCAATAATTGACTGGAATGAAGCTTTTGAACGCAATTTTTAACCAAGTTGATATTTATTCTTCATGAATTGGTGAAATTAAAATCTAAATAAGAATAAAATTAATTGCGCTTTATGCTACTTATGTGCAAGCAGGTTCAAAAATAAGGAGCTTAGCATGTCAACTACAATTACAGTATGTGAAACTTGCAAACGAACAAACTGGAATGCTGAAATAGATAATAAAACTGATGGTGAAGTTTTAGCTGATTTAATTGAATCAATGTCTGATAAAGTTCCAAATATAACTATCAGAAGACATGCATGTCTGATGGGTTGTGATTTTGCATGTAATGTAGCAATTCAAAGCGAAAATAAATTAAATTATGTTTTGGGTAATTTTTCTCCAAACATTGAAAGTGCGCAAGGTATCATAGAGTACGCAAAATTACATGATGCAAGCGAAAAAGGCCAAGTGCCCTTCAGGGACTGGCCTCAAGAAATAAAAGGTCACTTTCGCGCTCGCCTGCCTGTATTAGGGAATAATTAATGTTAAAAACAAGAGATCATGGTGGTGGTCTTGATGTTGCCATTTCAAAATATGGCGGTACTCGTGAGCAATGGTTGGATTTATCTACAGGAATAAACCCCATGTCCTATACCATTCCAAAAATTCCACAGCATTTTTGGAGTTCTTTACCAGATAGCAAAGCTCAAAAAGAATTATTAATACAAGCAGGTAAATTTTGGGGTATTCCGCACAATTCAAATATCATGGCAGCATCTGGTGTATCTCAATTAATTGCAGTTTTGCCAAATTTACTTCCAGCAAATCAAGTAAGAATTATCAGTCCAACATATAACGAACATGCTGCTGCTTTCAGGTCAAACGGCTGGGAAGTTGGAGATACAGGTAATGTTCAAGTCATTGTAAATCCAAATAACCCTGATGGGTTTTGTCACCAAATTACTGAAGAAGATATAAAAGATTTCGAACTTATTATTATAGACGAAAGCTTTTGTGATATTTCACCAGATAAATCTCTAATTCACTTAGCAAAAAAAGATAATGTAATAATACTGAAAGGTTTAGGAAAGTTTTGGGGGCTTGCTGGTTTGAGGCTTGGCTTTGCAATTGCATCACCAAAATTAATAGAAAGTATTATTAGTCATGTTGGCCCATGGGCTATTTCTGGTCCCGCTCAATTTATTGGAAAAGCTGCACTCTCAGATAGTCATTGGATCGATAATACTCGTATTAGATTAAAAAAAGATAGCACTCGATTAGATCAATTAGTGTCCAGTAAAAATATAAAAGCTATTGGTGGTACAGATTTATTTCGTTTGTATGAAGTAAAAAATGCCCACAAAATCCAAGACAAATTAGCACAGAGCTTTATTTGGTCTCGAATTTTCCCATATTCTGAAAATTGGCTTAGGCTAGGCATTCCTGGCAATCAATCAGAATGGATGAGACTTGCAAAAGCTTTAGAGGAATAGATGAATACACTTCAAATTTTATTATTAGCCTTAATTTTAGATTATTTAATTGGAGACCCAAATAAGGTTTGGTCTAGAATACCTCATCCTGCAGTAATAATGGGTAAATTAGTGTCATGGTTTGATCATAGTCTTAATTTTGGTTCAGCCTTAAAACTCAAAGGTATCCTTACAATTTTTTTTCTATCTTTAATTGCGCTTTTAATAGGTCAGTTTTTACATTTATTACCTGATTATGGCTTAATTGAATTGTTGATTACCACAATACTTCTAGCACATAATTCATTAATTAAACATGTTAAGGATGTTTCAGTTGGTTTAAGTAATAGTTTAAGTGAAGGCAGAAGTGCAGTAGCTTGCATTGTTGGCCGCCAAACAAAAGATTTAGATGAGTCAAATGTAAGTAGAGCAGCGGTAGAAAGTGCTGCCGAAAATTTTTCTGATGCAGTTCTCGCCCCAGTTTTTTGGTATTTATTATTAGGATTACCTGGGTTGTTTCTATATAAAATGACAAACACTGCTGATAGTATGATTGGCTATAAATCAGAAAAATATTTATTATTTGGATTTGGAGCCGCAAAATTTGATGATCTGATGAATTTGATACCATCTAGAATTTGTGGCATGATTATGTGTGCAGCATATTTCTCAAAAGCAAACTTTTTAGTAATGTTTAAAGACGCGAAATTACATGCATCTCCAAATGCAGGTTGGCCAGAAGCAGCAATGGCTTCAATTTTAAACGTCGCACTAGCAGGACCAAGAATTTATCATGACAAATTAACTGATTATGAATTTATAAATTCATCAGGTAGGCAAAATATGAATAGAAAAGATATAAATTACGCAATAAAAGTACTGAACAGATCGTGGCTTTTTGTTATTATAATTATTTCGATTTTTAATCTCTATCCATTAATTTTTAATGATATCAGTACAATCAACTAAAGTATCATTCTGAAATAAATTTCAGATATTTTTCTTTCTAATTTTACTATGATTTTTTTTTAAAAAATTAAATCTATCGATTTATTAATAAAGAATTACGAAATATTTCGACGATTTACTTGTAATTTCTAATAAAAATATGGTGTAAATCCACAAAATATATAGGTTTTTAGGCCATTTATCGCCAAAACCCATAAAAATAAGGTAATTTTGCATTTTTTCCTTGGACAATTTGATTTTTAGGCACAATATGTGGTTATAAGATCATTACAGAGTAGAATATTTTGTATTCATTTAATTTAAGGAGCAGCAAATGTCACAGAAACCAATGACAAAAACCCAATTGGTTGCCAATCTTGCAGAAGCAACTGGCAGCGATAAAGTAACGGCTAATAGAGCATTAGAAGCATTAGCTGACATCGTCTCAAAAGAAGTCGCTGCAGGTGGTGCAGTTACACTTCCAGGATTAGGAAAATTCCAATGTCGTGCACGCCCTGAACGTATGGTGCGAAACCCAGCTACTGGCGAACAATTCATGAAAGCTGCAGACAGGGTAGCAAAAGTGACTATCGCAAAAGCATTAAAAGACGTAATAAACGATTAATTCTGTTGAGGAATATTTAATCCTCGACGAACAAATTTAGATGATTAAGGTCGCCATAATACGGCGACCTTTTTTGTTGAGAAATCTATGGACATTAAATCAGTAATTATGGGATTAACTTTTGCACTTATTTGGTCAAGTGCCTTCACATCTGCACGCATAATTGTTCAAGTTGCACCACCATTATCAATATCAGCTTTAAGGTTTTTAATTGCAGGCTTAATTGCAGTAAGCATTGCATATATCTTAGGTCAAAGAGCAAAATTTTCGTACAAACAATGGGTTGGCATCATATTATTTGGGTTATGTCAGAATGCGATCTATCTAGGTTTCTTTTTCATGGCAATGACAAGAATAGAAGCTTCTGTTGCATCAATAATAGCGTCCAGCATGCCTCTACTAGTTGCTTTGGCTCTAACAACAATATTTAAAGATAGATTATCTCTTTTAGGCTATTCAGGATTAATTATTGGTTTTTTTGGAGTAATATTAATAATGTCTTCTAGACTATCTAATGGAATAGATATCATTGGAATTATTCAATGTATTTTAGGAGTATTAGCATTAACAATAGCTACCTTGTCAGTTAAATCTGCTTCCACCGGCGGTAATCTTTTTATGGTAGTTGGGCTACAAATGCTTGTAGGCTCCGCAGCACTTAGTGTTCCAGCTATTGCATTTGAAACGTGGGATGTTGTTTGGGATAAAAAAGTTGCCATTGCTTTTGCGTATACAATTGTAGTTCCAGGAATTATTGCCACATATATTTGGTTTCTATTAGTTGAACGTATTGGCGCTACAAAAGCTGCAACCTTTCATTTTCTGAATCCATTTTTTGGAGTGGCTATTGCTGCAATGTTATTAAACGAAAAGTTGTCTTATTATGATATGCTTGGAGTAGTGATAATTATGTTAGGTATTTTTGCTGTCCAAAAATCAAAAATTTAGACTACCCTATTTTACCTTGATTTTCTCCAATTTGTCCTCGATGCAACATTAAATGATCTAATATCACACATGCCATCATTGCCTCTCCTACAGGAACTGCTCTAATACCAACACATGGGTCATGACGACCTTTTGTTATTATTGAGGTTTGATTGCCAGATTTAGTAATGGTGTCGCGTTCTTTAAGAATAGACGAAGTTGGCTTTACTGCAAATCGACAAACTATATCTTGCCCAGTTGAAATACCGCCCAAAACACCACCCGCATGATTGGAGTTATATTTAGGTTTTCCTTTAGAAAATCCAATTTCATCTGCATTACTTTCCCCAGTAAACTCAGCTGACTCAAATCCCGCACCAATTTCTACTCCCTTAACGGCATTAATTGACATCATAGCTGTAGCAATATCAGTATCTATTTTACCATAAATTGGAGCACCAAGGCCAGCTGGTACACCACTTGCAATAACTTCAATAACTGCCCCAACGGAGTTTCCAGACTTGCGCAATTGATCTAAATATTCTGCCCATAATATTGCTGCGTTAGCATCAGGAGTCCAAAATGGATTTTTTTCTATTTCATTTAAATCTATTTTAGTTCTATTGATTTTATGTGGCCCCATTTGAACCATATAAGCACAGATCTTAATGTCTGGTGCTAAAGATTCCAAAACCTTTCTTGCAACACCTCCTGCAGCAACTCTTGCAGCAGTTTCCCTAGCGGACGATCGACCACCACCACGATAATCTCGAATGCCATATTTCTGCCAGTAAGTTATGTCTGCGTGGCCAGGCCTAAACTTATCCATAATTTCTGAGTAATCTTTAGATCTCTGGTCAGTATTCTCAATCATTAACTGAATTGGATGCCCAGTTGTATTTCCTTCAAACATGCCAGAAAGAATTTTTACTTCATCTGCTTCACGCCTTTGGGTTGTATATTTATTTTGTCCAGGCTTGCGTCTATCAAGCCAGTACTGCAAGTCATTTGAATTTAATTCAACATTAGGAGGACAGCCATCAATAGTTGCCCCAAGTGCTGGTCCATGACTTTCGCCCCATGTCGTTACCGTAAACAACCGTCCAAATGAATTCGTAGCCATGTGTCATACTCCAATGCTTTTTTAACCATTAACCTAGGAAGAGTATAAAAGAAAACCCATCCTTGATTATTTTTTAATACTTGATTAGATACATCTTTACCTCGGGGGGCCAATTTGGCTGAGATGCGTTTACGCGAACCCGTCGAACCTGAACCGGATCATACCGGCGTAGGGAAGGTTTCGTTTCAAACGACCCCCTTACGCTTGTAGCAATTGGAGAATTGAAATGAATAAATTTATTAACTTTGCTGCAGGCTTTTTATTGGCATCAGTCACAACAGCCTCAGCTCAAGATTTACCTAAATTAACTGTTTACACATATGATAGCTTTGTTTCTGATTGGGGTCCTGGCCCAGCAATCAAAAAAGCTTTCGAAAAAACTTGTCTGTGTGAACTTAATTTAGTTGGCGCTGGTGATGGAGCTGCATTGCTATCTCGCCTTCAACTTGAGGGAAAGCGAACACAAGCAGATATTGCCCTTGGGTTAGATACAAACTTAACAGCAAGAGCTGCATCTAGTGGATTATTTGCAAATCATAACAATAATTTAAAAAATCTTGATCTACCAATCGATTGGTCCGATGATCTCTTCATTCCATACGACTGGGGTTATTTTGCTTTTATTTATGATAATACTAAAGTTAAAAACCCACCAAAGAGTTTTGAAGAACTGATTATGATGCCAGATGATTTTAAGATTGTCATTCAAGACCCTCGCTCATCAACACCAGGACTTGGTTTGTTATTATGGGTAAAAGAAGCCTACCCGGATCGTGCTGCAGAAATTTGGAAAGGACTTGCTCCTAAAATTTTAACTGTTACAGCAGGCTGGTCAGAAGCATACGGTATGTTTATTGAAGGTGAAGCAGATATGGTATTATCATATACAACATCACCAGCATATCATATCATTGCTGAAAACGATGAAACAAAATCTGCTGCTAATTTTGATGAAGGTCACTACATGCAAATAGAGGTAGCTGCAAAATTGGTATCTAGTAAAAACCCAGAATTAGCAGATAAATTTTTAAAATTTATGACTTCAAATGATTTTCAATCTATTATTCCAACAACCAATTGGATGTATCCAGCAGTATTGCCAAAAGATGGTTTGCCCGATGGATTTGCGAAACTAATATCACCATCTAAAAGTTTACTTATTCCCTCAAGCGAAGCTGAAAATGTAAGAAGTGAGGCACTCTCAGAATGGCTTACAGCACTCAGCAAATAAAACTAACTCACCTAATATTTGGCGGTAGCGCGTTTGCGCTACTGCTAGTATTAACTTTAGGCACCGTATTAGTTTTGTGGTTAAATGCAGATATTAAAACCACATTAAGTCCTTCAGATTGGGCAACTATAAACTTCACAATTACTCAAGCCATAGTTTCAGCAACACTTTCCGTATTAATTGCAGTACCTACAGCTCGTGCACTCTTTTTCCGAAACTTTAAAGGGCGCCAATTTATTCTTACCATAATGGGTGCTCCTTTCATTTTACCAACTATTGTTGCTATTCTTGGAATTATAGCAGTATGGGGAAGATCTGGTTATATTTCTGAATTTATATCAAACTTTAGTATTAATCCTTTAAATATTTATGGATTTACGGGCGTGATTTTAGCTCACGTATTTTTTAACATTCCACTAGCAACTCGTTTTATTATACAGGGTTGGTCAGCAATACCAATCGAGCACTTTAGATTATCTGCTCAGCTTGGAATTAATACGTCTGGTATTACACGGCATATTGAGTGGCCTATGTTAAAGTCAGTTATTCCAGGCATTTTTCTCTTAATATTTTTATTATGTATTTCAAGTTTTGCTGTTGCTCTCGCACTAGGCGGAGGGCCAAAAGCAACAACTATAGAATTGGCTATTTATCAATCACTAAGATTTGATTTTAACTTTGCAAAGGCTGCTCAACTTGGAATAATTCAATTCAGCATTTGTGCAATCTTAGGCCTCATCACCATAATAGTTTCAAAGCCTGTTCAATTTTCACATGGCTTAGATAGAAAAGTAGAACGGTGGGACAGAACACATTTCCGCTATCTGTTATTTGATATTTTTATACTAACTTTAGTGTGTTTATTTCTATTTTTGCCATTATTTTCAATAATCATACGGGGCATTATACCCATCTTTAGCTTACCAAGTACTGTATGGATAGCAGCATTTAATTCTACAACAGTTGCAATAGTTTCTTCTTTCATTTCAATAGGTATGGCACTCTCAATGTCTGGACTTATTGTTCGTATTTCACAAAAATTTCCCATTACATCACAATCAATGGAAATTGTCAGTTTTCTGACACTCGCAGCATCGCCATTTATCATCGGTACTGGATTGTTTATTTTAATTTTTCCATACATGTCACCATTTATAATTGCTCTTCCAATTACAGCTCTAGTTAACGCAGCTATGGCATTACCTTTTTCTCTAAGAATGATTTTACCAGCCATGGCGAACGCTGAAAAAAATTATGGTAAATTAGCTGATAGTTTAGGCATGACAAAATTTTCACGATTTCGTTTTGCGATTTGGCCAAGATTACGAAGACCAGTAGGCTTTTCTGCAGGATTAGCTGCAGCACTATCAATGGGAGATCTTGGTGTCATTACATTATTCGCACCTGCGGATGTAGCAACTTTGCCTTTAATTATGTATCGAATGATGTCTAGTTACCAAATATCAGCTGCATCTGGTGTTGCATTATTGCTAGTATCACTTAGCATCTTACTTTTCTGGGTTTTTGACCGAGGAGGCCAGCTTGAGCATAACGTTAGATAATATTAAATTAAGCCATGGCGCGTTCCATCTTTCAGCAAATTTTAAAGTTGAAGCAGCTAAAAAAGTTGCCATAATTGGTCCTTCCGGTGGCGGTAAATCAACTCTTTTATCAACAATATCTGGATTTAAATTTCCTGATCGAGGCAAAATTTTTATCAATGGGAATGACGTAACATCAACTCCACCATCTGAACGACCTGTAGCTTTATTATTTCAAGATCATAATTTATTTCCGCATCTTTCTGTTAAAAAGAATGTAAGTTTAGGAATCAATACAACATTAAACCTTTCAGAAACTGAGCACGAAATAGTTGATAAAGCTTTATCTCGTGTAGGGTTAAAAGATTATGATAAAAAAATGCCTTTTGAGCTTTCAGGTGGAGAACAGCAAAGAGTAGCATTGGCAAGGTGCTTGTTACGTAAGAAACCAGTGCTATGCTTAGATGAGCCATTTGCAGCATTGGGCCCTGCAATGAAAAAAGAAATGCTAAACTTAGTTAAAGAAATAGTAGAAAGTACAAATGCTACTTTACTAATGGTCACTCACCAACCTGAAGATGCAATATATATTTCAGATGAGACTATTCTAGTATCAGGCGGAATAGCTAACAATCCAGAGAATACAGCTGAATTATTCTCCGACCCATCTCCTGAACTGGTTGAATACTTAGGTGTTTAAAGTTTTAACAAAAACATTAAAAAGGGCCCTGATTGTATCAGGACCCTTAATTAATTAATTTTAATATTAACCTTTACGCTTTATGTCCCGCCAAAGTTTTTTGTTAGTGAAATACAATAATACTCCTAACAAAATGAGCATTCCAACAGAGATTAAGCCCACACGTTGCCTTGCCATCATTTTGGGCTCTGCAGTCCACATCAAGAAAGCAGAAACATCTTCGGCAATATGATGGACATCATTACTGTGCCCATCTGCAAATTCAACCAACTCATCTGACAAAGGTGGAGACATTGCTATCCAACCACCAGGGAATGCTGTATTTTCATAAAAAGTAGTACCAGCCTGCTCTTTTTCTTTACCGGTATATCCAGTCAAAACAGAAGCAATATATTCAGGGCCACCCATACCTTTGATAATTTGATTTATTCCTAAACCATTTGGTCCATGAAAACCTGCACGTGCTTTGGCCATAAGTGATAAGTCAGGTGCGTTTTCCAGACCTGAACCTGGAAACTTATCAGAAGGTATTGCTGCTCGATCTTCATCTTTTTCAGCATCATAAACCTCAAAATTATCAGCAGCATATGCCTTAACAGTTTCAGGATCTAAGTGTGGACCACCTTCATCACCCAAAGTTCTAAATGCAACCTGACGAAGTCCATGGCATGCAGAACAAACTTCTGTGTATACTTGTAAGCCACGTTGCAGTTGATACTGGTCAAATTTACCAAATGGTCCTTCAAATGAAAAATCAAAATCTTCAATATGAGTTTCACCAGATTCTGCATTTGCATTTGTAACTAAACCAAAAGCAATTATCGCTGAAAGAAGTAGTTTTTTCATAATATAATATCCTCTTTCAATTACTTAACTGTATTAGTTTTTGCTGGATAGTGTGCATCAAAATCAGCTTCAATTGTCTCTGGAACAGGTAAAGTTTTTTCTGTCCAACCAAGAACTGGTAGAATTACCAAGAAATAAGCAAACCAATAAATTGCACCAATTAATGAAACCAGAGGGACCAAACCTTCAGCAGGTTGTGCTCCACACCACATAAGTAACATGAAATCAAACCCTAGAACCCAATATGCAATTTTAAATGTTGGGCGATATCGACCAGATCTAACCGGTGAAGTATCAGTCCATGGCGCCAAAGCCATAACAGCAATAGAGCCAAACATAGCTAGTACACCTAAGAATTTTGCATCTAAAAATAAAACATCAAAAGTAATTGCACGTAAAATTGCATAAAATGGTAAATAATACCATTCAGGTACAATGTGTGCAGGTGTCGCTAAGGGATTAGCTGGTATGTAATTATCTGGGTGTCCCAAATAATTTGGCATAAATCCTACAATAGCCATGAAAATAATTAATATCATTACTAACGCGAATAAATCTTTAATTACATAATACGGCCAAAAAGGGACCGTATCTTTTTGAGCTTCAGCCTTTGACTTACGGCGAACCTCTACTCCCGTTGGATTATTATTACCAGTAGTATGGAAAGCCCAAATATGAAGAGCCACTAAACCAACTATTACAAAAGGTAGTAAATAATGGAGTGAGAAAAATCGATTTAGGGTAGCATTATCTACAGCAGGACCACCTAATAACCATTCTTGTAAAATACTTCCAACGCCAGGTATTGCACCAAATAAACCCGTTATAACTGTAGCACCCCAAAATGACATCTGGCCCCAAGGAAGAACATAACCTAAAAATCCTGTTGCCATCATCATTAGATAAATCAGCATGCCCAATATCCATGTTATCTCTCTAGGTGCTTTATATGAGCCATAATACAACCCTCTGAAAATATGAGCATAAACAGCAATAAAGAACAAAGATGCTCCATTTGCATGCAAATATCGAAATGCCCATCCGCCATTAACATCGCGCATGATATGTTCAACTGAATCAAAAGCTAAATCAACATGGGGCGTGTAATGCATAACTAGAATAATTCCAGTAATAATTTGCAGTGCTAAACAAAATGTTAACACAATACCCCATATCCACATCCAATTTAAATTCTTTGGAGTAGGGATTGTTAATGTATCATATATAAGAGAAGCTATAGGTAAGCGCTCGTGAAACCATTTTTGCATGCCAGTTTTTGGCTTGTAATGATCGTGTGGAATTCCAGCCATGATCTTTCTCCTAACCCAATTTAATCGTATTAGCGTCTATAAATGTTGCAACAGGCACCGGTAAATTTTCAGGTGCAGGACCTTTACGAATTCGCCCAGCTGTATCGTAGTGTGAACCATGGCATGGACAGAACCAACCACCAAAATCACCCGCGTCTCCCAAAGGAACACAGCCTAGGTGAGTACATACACCCATCATAACTAACCACTCACCAGTTTCATCTAATGACCTATTAGAATCATCTGCATAAATTTCTGTTTCTCCAACAGCTGGAGAAGCATTAGCATTACGTGCATCTAAGTCAGGCAAATCTGTTAATGGAACAGACCGTGCAGCTTTTATTTCGTCAGATGTTCTACGTCTAATAAATACTGGTTTACCTAACCACTTCACAGTAATTTGAGTTCCAGGTTCAACATCAGATACATCTACTTCAATAGATGATAGAGCTTGAACATCAGCACTTGGGTTCATTTGATTGATCATTGGCCACACAGCAGCCCCACCAATAACTGCTCCAGTACCTGCAGTTGCCACGTATAAAAAATCGCGGCGGTTTCCTTTATCTTCGGACACGATTAGCGTCTCCCTTGCCATGCCCTACTTTCAGGGCGTAATAAACACTTAAAATCAGACGGAATCTGACTGTCTGAACGCGGTTTACACGCACATGTTACATTCGTCTAGCGGCCTTTTGGACGCACCAGCAAAACAAAGGTAAAAAAATGCGATTAGCTAGTTATCAACCCGATATTGCACCTAATTTAGGCTCTATGATTCGACTATGCGCATGCTTTGGTGTTTCTCTAGACATCATTGAACCATGTGGATTTCCATTATCTTTGAAATCTCTACGTAGAAGCGCCATGGATTATGCAAATATCACAGACATGGTGCGTCATGACTCATGGGATTCGTTTCAAACTAATCGTGAACCAGGTAGACTAATACTATTAACAACAAAAGCTGACGAAATTTTATGGGATTTCAAATTTGAGTCTACTGATACATTAGTTATGGGTCGTGAAAGCGCAGGAGTTCCCAGCGAAGTCCATAATGCTTGCGATTCACACATCAAATTACCCATGTATGGTAAAGCTCGATCACTCAACGTTGCTATGACCGCTGGGATGGCTCTGTCTGAAGCACTAAAACAAATTAGAAAGTAAATAAATCAATCTTAGAAAATTAAGGGAAGAAAACTATAGGCTGATTATCAGCCCACTTAGGATTTTTTTCCATGATTGACTTAAACACATGCCAGTCAACAAACTCTTTATACCAATTAATTAATTTAGGGTATTTTAAGCTTAAAAACCATTCAATATCCACATGAGCAAATTGCCTAATGAATGGTGCAATCCCAATATCTGCGAAACCACGGTTACTCCCAAATAAAAAAATATTTTTTTCTAGTTTTTTCTCTAATAATTCGAGAAAATTCATAGCATTTTCTAAAACAAATTCCTGAGTATTATCGTTATATTTATTTGGATATTTATATCTATCCAACCAAGGTTTAAAATTTTCATCACAATGTTTAACTAATTCACATTCGTCTATTTTGAAAAAATCATTTCCTAAAGCCCAAATCATTATATCAAAGCTTTCATCTATAACTTGATCATCATGACAAACTAATACAGGCACAGTGCCTTTGGGAGATAATTCTAACATTTGCCTTGGCTTCTCTCGTAGAACAACTTCTCGTAATTCCACTTTAATGCCAGATAATGAAATCGCTAATCTAGCACGCATTGCATATGGGCATCGCCTAAAAGAATATAAAATTGGTATTTTCACTGCGCGATTAGTTGAGTTTGTGATTTGCTAACAATCTTTGCATTAACAATAGATCCTTTAATCTGATCTTTATTAAATAATACTTCAGTAAAACCCTCGGTTCGACCCATTCGTTCATTTTCAATTAATATATTATGCTCTAAGCCTATTTGCGCAGCTAAATGGTTCTGTACGGCCAATTCACCACGTGATCGTAAGCGAGCAGCACGTTCTTTTATAATCGATCTATCCATTTGTGGCATTCTAGCCGCAGGTGTACCTTCACGGGGTGAGAAAGGAAAAACATGTAACCATGTTAAACCACAATCTTCTATTAATTTTAAACTATTCTCAAACATTTCCTCTGTTTCAGTAGGAAACCCAGCAATAATATCTGCACCATAAACTATGTCAGGCCTTACACTTCTCATTTCCAAACAAAAATTGATTGCATCATCGCGTAAATGCCTTCTTTTCATTCTTTTCAAAATCATATCATCACCCGCTTGTAACGAAAGATGTAAATGTGGCATTAATCTCATTTCAGATGAAATAGCATCGATTAATGCAGGATCAGCTTCAATGCTATCAATCGAACTAATTCGCAATCTTGGCAAATCTGGCACGAGTTTTAAAATCCTTTGTACTAGATCTCCTAATTTTGGCATCAATGGCAAGTCAGCACCCCAACTTGTAATATCAACACCTGTAAGAACAACTTCATTATATCCAGTATCAACTAATCGTTTAATTTGATCTACAACCACTCCTGCCGGAACTGATCTTGAATTTCCGCGCCCATAAGGAATAATACAAAATGTACACCTGTGATCACATCCATTCTGAACTTGAACATATGCTCTGCTGCGCGTTCCAAAGCCATCAATCAAATGCCCAGCAGTATTTTTAACTGACATGATGTCATCAACCATTACTTTTTCTGTTTTTCCAACAAAGTCTGGTTTATTTGAAATTTCATTCCAAGTATCAGAATTCATTTTTTCTGTGTTACCGACTACTAAATCAACTTCTGACATTTCTGAGAACGTTTTTGGTTCAATTTGGGCTGCACATCCAGTAACAATCATTTGAGAAGATGGATTATCTCTTCTTAGTTTTCTTATTTCTTGTTTAGATTTTCTGACGGCTTCTGCAGTAACCGCACATGTATTCACTACTACTACATCTTTCAAACCAGCAGCATTAGCTAATTCTTTCATTGCTTCGGTCTCATAAGCATTTAGCCGACAGCCTTGTGTCATAAATTTTGGCGTGTTCATTTTACACTTTCCAAAAACTCAGAACTCAGAATACCCTTAAATACAAATGAAGTGGGCCCTGTCATCCATATTCCATCTTCCAACCAATCAATACTCAATTGACCACCATCAAGATAAATATTTACATTTCGTTCAGTTAATCCTTTCAGGTGAGCAGCAACTGTGACTGCACAAGCTCCTGAACCACAAGCCAGTGTTTCACCAGCACCACGCTCAAAAGTTCGCTGTCTAATATTTTTTCGATCTATAATTTGAATAAACTCAACATTTGTTTTCTTTGGAAATAACTCATGAGCTTCTATTTTTGACCCCCAGCCAACCAAATCAACTAAATTTACGTCATCAACTACAAATACACAGTGTGGGTTACCCATACCTACAGCAGCTGGACGGCCTTCAATTGGCAATTCAAGTAAATCCACCTTTTCTTTTAATGGTATTAAATCCCAATCTAATTGTGGGTGACCCATATTAACGCTTATAAAACCATTTGAGCCTTTACGAGCAAGCAAAACTCCATTTCCAGTTTTTAGGGTTATTTCTTCTAAATTATTTTCGTCCATTATTAATCTAGCAACACACCTGCTGGCATTTCCACACGCATCAGATAATGAGCCATCAGAATTCCAAAATATCAGCTCAACATCAGCTTTTTGAGAGTTAGTCATTACTACCAATTGATCATAGCCAACACCAAAATGCCTCTCACCAATTGCTTTTGCAACTTGAGAAGTAATGGGTGATTCTGTTTTTCTTGCATCAATAATTACAAAATCATTGCCTAATCCATGCATTTTTAAAAACGGGACACCATTTGGGTACATTTCTAGATTTGTCATGATGATGATATAACCCAATCAAAACAATCATTCCAGATAGGTATTAATTTTATAACAATAGGACTTGACCCTACTGTGTCATCATCATAATACGCGCTTTAGTGGGCCGGTAGCTCAGTTGGTAGAGCAACTGACTTTTAATCAGTAGGTCTCGGGTTCGAGCCCCGACCGGCTCACCACTTTTCTAAAATTTAATTAAAAGTGGTGATTTTCCATAAAAATAAATAATTTAAGTGTTGTGTCGCTTTTAAACGTCCAAATATTACTTTTACAAATAGTACATTTATATCAGTATTCTTGAAATAGAGCGTTTTTATAGGAACCTTAATGACAAAACCAAATTTATTAATTTTCATGGTAGACCAATTGAATGGAACATTTTTTCCAGACGGGCCAGCAGATTGGCTTCACACGCCAAATTTGAAAAAATTAGCTGCTAAATCTACTAGATTCAAAAATTGTTATACAGCTTCTCCCTTATGCGCTCCAGGAAGAGCATCATTCATGTCTGGTTTGTTGCCGTCAAAATCAAGAGTTTATGACAATGCAGCAGAATTTTCATCAGATATACCCACTTATGCTCATCACTTGCGACGAGCTGGGTATCAAACATGTTTATCAGGAAAAATGCATTTTGTAGGGCCTGATCAAATGCATGGCTTTGAAGAAAGATTAACAACAGATATTTATCCAGCTGATTTTGGCTGGACACCAGATTATCGCAAGCCGGGTGAAAGAATAGATTGGTGGTATCATAATATGAGTTCAGTTACAGACTCAGGTGTTGCTGAAATTTCCAATCAGATGGAATATGATGATGAAGTTGCATATAATGCAAAACGGAAAATTTATGATCTTTCTAGAGGTAAAGATAAACGACCATGGTCTTTAACAGTTAGCTTTACACACCCACATGACCCATATGTAGCGAGAAAAAAATATTGGGATTTATATGAAGATTGCGAACATTTAATGCCTACTGTTTCCGCGTTTAAATATGAAGATCATGATAACCATTCAAAACGTATTTTTGATGCTAATAATTGGAGAGATTTTGATATTTCAGAGGATGATATAAAACGCTCAAGGCGTGCATATTTTGCAAACTTAAGTTATCTTGATGATAAAATTGGTGAGATTTTAGAAGCTTTAGAAACTACAGATCAACAAGCCACAATTCTCTTTTTATCTGATCATGGGGACATGCTAGGTGAGCGAGGGCTTTGGTTTAAAATGTCATTTTACGAAGGGTCAGCAAGAGTACCTTTAATGGTTTGTTCACCAGATATGGAGCCAGGCGTAATTACTTATCCAGTTTCAAATATTGACCTAACACCAACACTTTGTGAATTGGCAAATATATCTATTGAAGAAATCGCTCCATGGTGTGAAGGCGAAAGTTTAGTACATTTGGGGCAAGGTGGAGAGCGTACAAGTCCGGTAGCAATGGAATACGCTGCGGAGGCATCATATTCACCTATGGTATCTCTTCGATATGGGCCCTGGAAATATAATAGGTGTTTATTAGATGAAGATCAGCTTTTCAATCTAGATGAAGATCCAAACGAATTAACTAATCTTATCAATGTTCAGAAACACCAAGGAACCTTAAATCAACTTCGAATTAAATCAGAAATACGGTGGAATTTAGATGAATTTGATGCTGATGTCCGTGAAAGCCAAGCTAAAAGGTGGATTGTTTATGAGGCATTGCGTAACGGTAATTACTTTCCCTGGGACTACCAGCCACTACAAGATGCATCTGAACGTTATATGAGGAATCATATGAATTTGAATGAAGTTGAAAATAACAATAGATTCCCACGTGGTGAATAGATTACTCATTGAAGATTATAATATATTATAAATCGGAGGCAGCAAAATTATGACACTCAAATGTCAACCAAAAGCAAGTCACTTTATAGACGGCGAATATATTGAAGACACTGATGGAAAAATTATTGAATGTATATATCCTGCTACTGGTGAAAAAATAGCAGAGTTACATTCTGCAACGCCTAAAATTGTTGAAATGGCATTAAAGTCAGCAAAACTGGCACAAAGATCTTGGAGTAAACTATCAGGTACTGATAGAGGACGTATATTACGTAAAGCTTCTGATATCATTCGTGAGCGTAATCGTGAATTATCAATTCTTGAAACATATGATACAGGAAAGCCTTTACAAGAAACATTATATGTTGATGCAACTTCAGGAGCTGATGCATTGGAATACTTTGGAGGTTTAGCAGGTTCTATTACTGGGGAACACATTCCTTTAGGAGATGATTGGGCTTATACAAAAAGAATACCTATAGGCTTGTGTGTAGGAATTGGTGCATGGAATTATCCAACACAGATTGCATGCTGGAAAGGCGCTCCTGCATTAGCTTGTGGAAATTCAATGGTTTTCAAACCATCTGAAATGACCCCATTGTGTGCATTAAAAGTTGCAGAAATTTTATTAGAAGCAGGAGCCCCAAAAGGCATTTTTAATGTAATTCAAGGTTATGGTGATGTTGGTGCAGCATTGGTTTCTGACAACCGTGTAGGCAAAGTCTCTTTAACAGGCTCCGCGGAAACTGGTAAAAAGGTTTATGCTTCTGCAGCATCTGGAATGAAGCATGTTACAATGGAGCTTGGTGGCAAATCTCCTCTCATTATTTTTGATGACGCCGATGTTGAAAATGCTATTGGAGGAGCAATGTTAGCAAATATGTATTCAACGGGCCAAGTATGTTCAAATGGGACTAGAGTATTTGTACAAAGCGGAATTAAAGAAGTTTTTCTCAAACGTTTTGCTGAACGTGTAGCTAAAATTAAAATTGGAGATCCAATGGATGAAAAAACACAGTTTGGCCCTATGGTTTCAGAAAAACAAAGAAGTATTGTTATGGATTACATTCAAAAGGGCAAAGCTGAAGGTGCAAAATTAATATGTGGGGGAAACATTATTGATGGTGATGGCTGGTTTATTGAGCCAACAGTCTTCTCTGAGGTTACAGATGAAATGACAATAGCCAAAGAAGAGATTTTTGGGCCAGTTATGTCAGTATTTGAATTTGAAGATGAGCATGAAGTTATTACCAGAGCAAATAACACAGATTTAGGGTTAGCTGGAGGAGTTTTTACAAAAGATATTCAAAGAGCTCATCGCGTGGTTGATGAATTAGAAGCAGGTACATGTTTCATAAATTCATATAATGATGCACCTGTCGAAGTTCCTTTTGGAGGTGTCAAAGACTCTGGCGTTGGTAGAGAAAACTCCAAAGCAGCAATAGAACATTTCAGTCAGCTAAAAACTGTTTATGTTCGAATGGGAAATGTTGATTCACCTTATTAGGAAACGTATTTATGAAAGCTGATTTTGTAATTATTGGAGCTGGGTCTGCTGGTTGTGCTATGGCATATAGACTCTCAGAGGATGAAAAAAACTCTGTTATTATAATTGAATATGGTGGTTCAGATATGGGGCCACTAATCCAAATGCCCGCGGCTCTATCATACCCAATGAACATGAAAACATATGACTGGGGCTTTCAGTCTGAACCTGAACCATTTTTAAATAATCGTAAACTAGCTACACCGAGAGGTAAAGTTTTAGGCGGTTCATCTTCTATTAATGGAATGGTATATGTGCGAGGACATGCAAAAGATTATGATTACTGGGAGCAATCAGGTGCAAGCGGTTGGTCGTACGCGGATGTTTTACCCTACTTTAAAAGAATGGAAAATTGGCGTAGTGGCGGGCATGGTGGCGATAAAAGTTGGCGTGGAAGAAAAGGGCCACTGCATATATCTCGTGGACCGCGAAAAAACCCTCTATTTAAAGCATTTGTAAAAGCTGGGCATCAAGCTGGGTATGAAACAACTGATGATTACAATGGTGAAAAGCAAGAAGGCTTTGGCCCAATGGAACAAACTGTTTACAAAGGGCGCCGATGGTCTGCAGCAAATGCATACTTGCATACCGCTTTGAAAAGAAAGAATTGCAAAATTATTCGCGCCTTTGCACGAAAAGTAATCATTGAAGATGGCAAGGCGGTTGGTGTTGAAATTGAAATAAATGGTAAAATTCAAACGATCTATGCTCAACGTGAAGTTATAGTATCAGCCTCATCAATAAACTCCCCAAAACTCTTAATGCTTTCAGGTATTGGACCAGCAGATCATCTTAAAGAACATGGTATTGATATTGTAGCAGATAGACCTGGTGTTGGGCAGAATTTACAAGATCATTTAGAAATTTACCTTCAGATTGCATCATTAAAACCAATTACACTCTATAAACACTGGAACATTTTCTCAAAAGCACTCATTGGCGCTCAATGGCTCTTTACAAAATCTGGTTTAGGCGCATCAAATCAATTTGAAAGTGCTGCATTTATTCGCTCAAAAGCAGGCGTAGAATATCCTGATATACAATACCACTTTTTACCAATTGCCGTCAGGTATGATGGGCAGGCAGCAGCTGAAGGGCATGGATTTCAAGCACATGTTGGACCCATGAGATCTGCTTCAAGAGGCTCTGTGACTTTAAATTCAAAAGATCCCCATGATGCCCCAAAAATAATATTTAATTATATGAGTAAGCCAGAGGATTGGGACGATTTTAGAAATTGCATTAAACTTACTCGAGAAATATTCAATCAAAATGCATTTAAAGAATATGCAGGCAAAGAAATTCAACCTGGTCAAAATATACAATCAGATGAAGCGTTAGATGAATTTTTGCGTGAAAATGTTGAGAGTGCTTATCATCCATGTGGGACTTGTAAAATGGGATCTATTGACGA